>JBAULJ010000207.1:0-18887 GCA_049578125.1 Halobacteriota archaeon | reverse complement strand
ACGACGCTGCTCGTTGAGGTCTGGTAGGAGCTGTCGCCGGCGAAGGTGGCGTAGTAGGGGCGTTGGGCGGCGGAGCCGAAGCTCTGGGTGAGGGCGATCTGGCCGTTGGCGTCGGTGGTCTTGGTGGTGTCGGTGTAGCGGACGTTGTTGAGGTAGTGGTAGATGGTGACGGACTTGGACGACAGGGGCGTTGTGCCGCTGTTCAAGGTCGCGGTGAAGGTGACGGATTGGCCGACGGTGGGGGCCGTGGTGGACGGAGAGAGGGAGAGTTGGGTGGGTTGACCGCTGACTGCAAATTGGTCAATGGTAGACTTCAACGTCTGGACGTTGACCGGATATTGCATCGCGAGGGCGACCTTTCCGGTAGAATCAATGACGTAAACGGTCGGCAAGATGGGAATGCCGTACGAGCTGACAAGATTTGTTCCCCCGACCAAAACGGGCCACGTGATGCTGGTAGGTTGGACGAAGTTAGAGCTTGTGTAGGCGGCAGAGGCGCCGCTTGTCTCGACGCTTAGGAATTGGACTCGTGCGTCGCCCCGGTAGTAATTGTTATATAAGGGGACTAGATCGTCCGTGGCACTGCTTTTGCAGGCACCGCAGTCAGCGCCGAAGAAGTCAATGACGACCACTTTTCCGCGATAGTCGCTTAGTGAGTGCTTCTGGTTGGAAAGATCATTCAGCTGAAAATCCGGAGCCTGCTGTCCAGTCGGCAAAAGTGCAAGGGCTGGTACAACTGCAAATGCGATCAACAACAAAGCAACGGCGGTCACCGGAATTATTCGCTTCAACACCATGTTTGCCTCTGCAGCGCTCGGTCTCATGCCAAACGTCTCAAGGCCAAAAGCAAAGCAGGACTTATAAACGTTCCGATTTCGTCAAAGTAGATCGGCGAGAATCGGCGCGGTCGAGAAGGTGGAGAACGAAATACAGCGCTTGCAACCCATTTACAGCCACGGCATCAGCGTCAAAAGCGCAACACCGCCGCACGTGCCCACCGCACGACTACCACCTATACATCGATGTATGACTAGAACTCACCTCCTCGCTCGTTCTCCTTACAGACTAGATTACTTCCGTGCCTTTTGCACCGGCTAGCTTCTGTAATGCCTCCTCCACTGTCTGATGCGGGGTTTTGCTTTTCTCGCTCAGCAAGGCTTTGATGAGTGGCTGCACGGCTCTCGTGTCGCCGATCTGACCAAGTGCGTAAGCGGCATTCCCCCGCACAGTGCTGTCTGAATCGCCGAGTGCTTGAATGAGTGGTTCCACAGCTCCCGTATCGCCGATCTGCCCAAGTGCCGAAGCGGCGGACACACGAATCCCCCTGCTTTCAGAGATCAGCTTGCCCGCAAGTGGCGGACTGCCCTGGTATCGCCAATCTCCCCTAGGGCGTACGTGGCGCCGGTTCGCACCTCAGGAGCGGCGTCATCTAGTGCACGTATCAAAGGCTCTACGGCTCGCGAGTCCCCGATCTTTCCGAGCGCATATGCCGCCTTTATCCGGACTTCAGCCGACGTGTCATCCAACGCCTTTATGAGCCCGTCGACGTCATTACGGGCCCTTAACTTGTCAACGTCTGGTTTGAAAAGTCGCATGCGCAATGGCTTCCTATTTCCGTACCTCTTGGCCAAACTTTTCCCAAAGCCAGGCTTACGTAAGGGGACATAAAAAAGGCTTTGGAGTTTGTCGTTTATTGCTGTCGTCTGAGCGCATCGCCCGCCATACTCAGAGAGGCTCAACTACCTGCGTAGAACCAGAAATCGCTCAAAAACAACAGTCGTTAATGAAAAACTGATGGAAAAACAACATCCTCGTCAAATATTGGGGTCTGAACCCCCGAACAACAATGCGGTCGATCCATCCTTCAAGAAAAAACTCGATTAAGACAAGCGAGGCTATTCGACTTCCCCTAAGGTTTCTACTTCCTCAGGAACTTCAACTACCTCGGCGACCGCACAGTTGCGTTTTATGGCCTTGATTTCAATCTTAACTGAATCGTTGATCTTTGTGTTTGGAACAAAGACCACAAGCCCGCTAATGCGCGCAATGCCGTCTCCTTGTCTAGCAGTATCTTCAATTTTTACGTCGTATTGTTTGCCGACGTCCACGGGAGCGTCATTAAACGATCCGCTGCCGTACTTGTTAAAACTACTGCCGAAACTACTCTTATTCGATCTGTACACGTTTCACCTCCGTTTCTTGTTAGAACACAATATGTTTTGATCACATATAGTCTTATGCTGCGTTGCCGTAATTATTACCCGTAATTCGCTATTTAAGCAATGCAAGAGAGACCGCATCACACCACCTCCCGTGCTGTGGTGCCAACCTGCAGGGTCTCTAAGAAGCGCGAACAAAGAATAACAGCACGGCTGCCTGGTCTTGCTGCTGCTGAAAGATGGGCGCACCAGAGCTTGAGCTTGCAGAGACCCCTGAATTACGATAGCATTCAGATTTAAAGCAGCTTGCGCTGACTAAGCAAGTAGTGGATGTTTACGGCACCGGTGATTCAACGTTTGAGGAGTCTTCTAACCAGCGGCGTAGCTACGGTAATAGCGCCCTCCGGGCATAATTCCTTGCAGCAATAGCAGCGTATGCATTTGCTATAATTTATGCCCGGCCCTCGTGCTTTAGTAAACGTGATGGCTTTCGGTGGGCAGGCCCTGAAACATTCTCCGCACCGTTTGCAATTGGAAGCGTCGACGACCAGTTTTACAGCTATAAACCTCTTCAAGCTGTTGATGAGAAAAGGCGGTGCCCTCGAAAGCGATGTAGTTAGCTTCTTTTCAAAATCCTCCATAACGAGGGGCTGAACCTGCTCTCCAAATATCCTGATGTCCTCCAAGCGCGCTGGGCCGACCCCCCTCTCCTGAGCTAATCTCACTGTGGGCACAGACATAGGATCGAAGCCTGCGATCGTTACCGCCACGTAGTCTAGCGCCGTACAGCTCTTGCTCGCCAGAACAAGCCCGATTTTACGCGGGTTTCCGTTAGAGAGGCCTGCCCCCTCCATGCCTACAATCGCATCCATCAGCGTGATGGCAGGGGGGTACGTCTCGTGGAGGTCGAGCAGCAGGTCGGTGAACTGTTTATGTCACGGGCTGTGTGCAGATGGTACTCGGTCTTAAACATCCCCGGTATGTAACCGTACAGAAGCTTGACGGCGTCCGTATAGTACGTAAGATTGTGCGTCTTAAGTTTCGGGAGCCCTATGATCACGTCTGCCTCGGTAACCGCTTTGGCCAGCGTGAGCTTCTTAAACGTCTTGGCCTTTTGTGAGGCAACTTCGAGTTTAGCCTCGTCGAATCGCACAAGTTGACATCCTGTGTTGTCAACTACCTCCTGAATGCCGGTCTTCTCCAGCAGTGCCTTGTATGACGCTGCGGTGCTTCCGCCGCCGGGAGAGTCCCCGACCACCGGAGTCGCTCCGAGCTCTTGGACCAGTTCAACGGTCGCTTTCACTATTGCAGGATGTGTGGTAACGGCAGCCTCAGGTGACTTCGCGGACAATAAGTTTAGCTTGAGCAGCACGCGGTCAGCGTCCGTGATGACCGACTCGAGTCCACCCAGCGGTGCCAAGCTCGCTTCGATAGCCTTCCTGACCATCTGATCATCATAAGAGTCACACTTGTTGATTGACACGTGGTACGCCATAGCTCGACTTCACTTGTATCCGTCTCCGCTCAAATAGCTTCGCTCGAGCGCCCGTCGCGGTTCCAAAGTAGAAGAGTTTTATTCGAAGACGTTGTCCTTACGCTCTTGAGACAGATGCCGTGGGCCAAGAAAGGAACTCATCTTAAGTCGTGCGCGATCGCTGATCACACTCTTTTGCAGGTGAGCGCAGCAGGCGGAAACGACAAGACGACGAGAAATCAGCTCGAAGAAAATGGGGATTATCTCGAGAAGCTCCAAGCAATGAGTGAGCTCCAAAGAGCGATACTCATGCAGCTGATGCCGCTCGCTCCGCGTGCGATGCACTCTGCTATTTTGCGTGAGGCCGTCGCTCCTCTCTTCAAAGCTCGGGATGAGAAAGAACGGCGGCGCGAGTTTGAAGCTGCAGTAGCCCCCCTGGTGCAAGACGGACTTGTGAGATATTTTTGCTGTATCATAGACAGTTACGCCGTAAACCCGCGGCACATGAGCATTGCTCGCTATTTGGCCGGCCAGAGCATGTCCGATGAGTGAAGAAGAGCGTTATTTTACGATAAAGGAAGCTGCTAAGCTCTTAGGAGTTCCGAAAGCGAGCATCAAGCGTCGTATCGAGAGCAAGAAGCTCAGCGCACACAAGCGTTTAGGCAAACGCGGCCGTGAGCTCGTTATCCCGAAGCGCGCGTTGAGCTTGGAGATTATGAGCCTCATTCCTGGTTCGCGCCAGCTGAATCTCTGCAAGTTTGAAACGATCGTAATCAAGCGTTTCGAAGCTATGGCCGCCGGACGGGATCAACGAGTCTCGCTAGCTTTAAAGGAGCTGTGCGAAGAATTTGTGCAGCTTAGGGCTGAAATAAACACCTTTAACAGTGGCGCTAGCGAAGATGGCGCGCCTGCTAGAGCACTAAGCAAAGACCAGTCGTCAAAGAGACGAGAACAGGCTCGGGCACGTTTATCACTGCCACAACCTACTCACCCTGTGCTTGGATTCTCGAAAAACGAATAACGCTACCAGCCAGGGGCGACGACATTGCTTAGCATTTCGCGACTGTCGCGTTGCCAGATAGGCGCGTCCACTCGTTGCCCTAGGGCAGTGTATGCAGCATCTGTCGGTATAGCGGCAAGCGACACTGCAATTCACGAGCGACTAGCCCGTTGGCTTGCGCAAACGCAATAGCAACTTCTTCAACAATGTCCAGACAAGCTCTTCTAAAACACAGACACAAGATCTCGATCAATTAAGAGTGCTTAAATAGCGCGGATGCTTATCAGCTAGTGTGCCCTCTCGTTCCCGTATCAGCGCGCTTAGCGGGCTACAGACGGCGGGTCCTGAAGCCAGCACCCACCTTGAGAGCCACTTCGTCACTCGCTCTATTATCGGACTCGTAGTTGGAGCAGTTTTGGGAGCTGTACTCGGCGCCATTTTTGGCTTGGTGCTGTACGTGATATTTGGCTGGCTGCTTTCCGGGGTAACGAGCTTTTTAGGTCTAAATATTCTTCAAACACTAGCTGGATTGTACGTAGGCGGCGTAATCGGCTCGCTGGTCGGCGCCATTGCAGGGCTTATCTTTGTAGGCTCAGTCAATATTGCTGAAGAATCAACATTCTATTCCGTTTTTGGGGCCTTTTTTGCCTGGCTTACTTACGCACGCTTCGGTTCATTTGCTAGCGGCGCAGAATCGGCTATCACGGGAGCTTCCATAGGCGTAGTAGCAGGCGTAATAATTGGTTTTGTATCGAGCATCATCAGCAAGGGCGGTCTCGAAAGAGTCTTTCGCTTAAGCAGCGCTGGCGTAGGTAGTGCCGTCGGCGCCGCTGTATTTGGCGTTTTCATTTACCCGCACGTGACAACCTCGACAGACACAACGATAGGACTCGTCATAGGACTGCTCATAGGCGTCGCGGCCGGGTTCGGGTCAATTGTGACAGCGCGGAAGAAGTCTGTAAGCAAAGCCTGATCGCCGATTTGCTTTCTTTTGACCGTGCTTCGGCATCAAAGAAAAAATGAGTGCTGTTATCGCTTTAGGCTGCCGTGTCAGACTCGTCTATAACCCACAGATTGGCGGTTACTACTCGTCGACTTCAGCGCTCAAACGTTTGGATGGCAGAAAACCACGCTTAGAGCTTCAGCGAGCCGTCCCTGATGATAAGCATATGGCGCATGCAGTCTTGGCAGAACACGTGCACGTGTCCGTCAGAAAGAATTGTTCTACTTGCCGCGTCCGCACTTAACGCGGTGCTACATTTTTCACAAGACAACTGAATTTCGTCGCTTTTGTCTAGATTCATATACCCCGCCGACAGTCTTCGCATTTTTCGCCCGCACGCCAAGCTGCTTTTAAGCGATACAAATGCCTTGTTCGTGATTTGCTACTACTTGAAATCGCTTGCCGTAAATAACGCTTCAAACGGATAACCTTTCGACGTGATGCGCTCTTGAGCGCCGCTCTCGCGGTCTAAAACGCAAATCACTTTCGCAATTGTGCAACCTAGCTGCTCAATAGCGGCTATTCCTGAGAGGACTGATTCTCCTGTTGTCGTAACGTCCTCTACGAACGCAACAACGTCTCCTTGCCGGATACATCCCTCCGCTTTGCGCATTCTGCCGTGCTTCTTCTCGGTTTTTCTTACAAAAAAAGCGCGCACGGTGCCTGATTTGAGAGCGATTGCAGTAGCGATCGGTATTGCACCACTCTCCATTCCTCCTACCGCGTCTACACCAGCTAAACGCTCAACCATCAGTTCGGAAATCAAAGCGGCGCCACGAGGGTGCATCGTGACGCGGCGCAAGTCGAAATAGAAATCGCTAGTTTCTCCTGCCGATAATCTGTAGGGGCCATCAGCGAAGTAGCCGTATTTCTTGATCAGCAGTTTCAAATCGTCGTACGCATCTTGCACGATTACCACCTGTCAGGCGTTATGGCCGAAGACTCGTCGAACCGTAGTTTTTGTTTGTCACCTGATAAGCGTATAGGTTCGTGCTTTCCGCTGTTCCCTCGGAAAGACGTTGAGATGCGAAACAAGGATACTTATAATAACGCTTGAATCAAACTTAAAGCGGGAATGCGAGATTACGTTGACCTGAAATTGATTGTCCCCAATTCCATCGAAGCCCGAGCGTATCAAGTCACACTTGCGGAATCGGCGGTGCGCGCCTCAACGATGATCGTACTGCCGACTGGGCTTGGCAAAACTGTCGTCGCGCTGCTCGCCATAGCGAAACGCCTCGAAGACGATGGGCGGGTCGTATTTCTAGCACCGACAAAGCCGCTTGTCGAGCAGCACGCGGAGTTCTTGCGATCACACCTGCTTGCAGAGACGACCATCTTTACCGGAGAGATTCCTCCCGAGAAGCGAAAGGAGCTTTGGAAGCAGAAACAGCAGGCGATCGTCTCGACTCCGCAGGTCATCGAAAACGATCTCAAAGCGGAGCGGATCACGCTTGCTGGTGTTAAACTCGTCATCTTTGACGAAGCGCACCGAGCGGTAGGCAACTACGCGTACCGATTCATCGCCAGCAAATACATCGAACAAGCAGAGGACCCGCTTATCTTAGGCATGACTGCGTCTCCTGGCGGCACCGTAGAGAAGATCCATGAAGTCAGCGAAAGCTTGTTCATCGACAATATCGAGATCCGCACCGAATCCGATCCGGACGTGTATCCATACACGCACGAAAAGAATGTGGAGATGCAGAGATTCGATTTGCCACCTCAGATGGAGACAATTCGACAGCATCTCAAGCAGGCCGCTGCCGAGAGGTTGCGCCAGCTAATCAAAATGAAAGTCGTCTTCAGCGAATGGGTCTCCACGTCAGAATTGATCAAGATACAACACAAGGTTGCAGTTGACAGGAACTACAGAGCAATGTCTCTCGTTGCTGAGGTCATTAAGCTGCGACACGCGATTGGACTGATCGAAACCCAAGGCGTTGTGCCGACGCGCAAGTACTTTGAGCGGCTAAACAAGCAAGCGCAGTCAAAAAAAGGCAACAAAGCAGCGCGAAACCTCGTCGCCGATGATCGTATCAAGGCTGCCATGGAGCTCTCAAATCGTCTTGACGAAATCCATCCGAAGCTCGAGGCATTGAAAGACGTTGTCATACAACAACTGGCGCTCAAGCCCGATTCGCGTGTGATCGTATTTACAAACTATCGAGATACGGCCGAAGTCGTCAAAAATACTCTCAACGCGTTGGGTGGCATCAGGGCAGAGAAATTCGTCGGCCAAGCAAAGAAAGACGGATTGAAGGGCCTTTCTCAAAAGGAACAAGTAAAGCTCGTGTTAGACTTTGTGAATGGAACGTTCAACGTCATCGTCGCGACAAGTGTCGCAGAGGAGGGTTTGGACATCCCCGCTACCGATATGGTCGTATTTTATGAGCCGATTCCTTCTGAAATTCGCAGCATCCAACGCGAGGGCCGCACGGGGAGAAGGAGGTCGGGTCGCGTCGTCGTTCTGATAACCAAAGGGACACGAGATGAGACGTACAGCTTGTCTAGCACCCGAAAAAAGCGTATGATGAGTGCTGAAATGAAGCGCTTGAGCACGAGACGGACACTTCCCGCGGAACGTGTTGAAGTTGCTTTTGAAAGAGGACGAGAGGCGTCGGCAGAAGCCACGCGCCCACGGACAACCGATCCAGCAGCAACGCACGCCCTTCTAGAGACCCAATGCAGCTTCCACGCGGCCAAAAAGGGCGCTGCAGCTACACAAATTCAGAGCCACCAAAATATTGCAAAAGGAACCGCGGACGCCATTGCTGAAGAGCGCCAAAAGACGCTTTTGGACTTTGATTCCCAGGAAAAAAAAGCGGACGAACGGCTCATCCGCGTCGTCGCTGACCGAAGAGAGGCCAGATCCGGAGTCCTAGAAGAGCTTGAAGCGCTTGGCGCATTCGTTGAGCGCCAGACGCTTCCCGTGGCTGATTACGTCATCAGTGATCGAGTCGCTGTGGAACGAAAAACTGACAGCGATTTCATCGCCTCTATGACCGAGCGCGATCTTCTGGTTCAAATTCAAGAACTAGCCACGAACTACGAACGTCCGCTGGTTGTAGTAGAGGGTGCCGACCTGTATACGCGAAGGGAGGTACACCAGAACGCCATTCGAGGTATGCTAGCTGCCATTGCAGTTGATCTGGGCGTCCCGATACTCTGCTCGCGCGACGCTACCGAAACGGCAATGCTACTATTTGCGATCGCAGCGCGAGAACAAACGGGCAAAAAGCGAACCCCCGCAGTGCGCGGAAAGAAGATTTTAAAAACGCTTGGAGAACAACAAGAGTACGTTATCTCCGCAGTGCCCTCGGTAGGACCCGTTACCGCACGCGCCCTGCTTGAGCATTTCGGCTCGCTTGAGACTCTTTTTCGCGCGCCGACACAAGAGCTCACTAAAGTGCGAGGCGTCGGCCCACAGACCGCGCGAGTAATCCGCACGCTAGTAACGACATATTACGAAGCCTCGAAGTGACCTTCCTCGGAACTCAAAATGTGACCAGGTTTAAAAATCGCTCCGAAGCGAGGCAGTTACAGTCCTTCTAACGGTGCGCGCTTCCGAGACGTTACGTGTAAGCGGTCGCAGGAGTTGTTGCGCTCACGAGTCACCATCTGAGCGGGTCTGTGCGCTTCGCGGGGGGGGGGCGTGGTCACCCTCGAAGCAAGGCCCGATTCGACAGTCACGACAGGTCAATCTAGAAGGTGGCGGTCCCACCAATCGACAGCACGGTGACGTGGTGCCCGGCGTTTTCAGCTAGTTGCTTAAATCGTTGCGGATCAGCTTTGATCTGGCTGAAGCTGTCGTAGTGCATCGGAATGGCCTCGCCGGGATTAAGGATGTCGAGCGCTTCGACCGCCTCTTCTACGTCCATCGTGAAAAAGCCGCCTATTGGAATGAACAGCACGTCAACATTTTCCAACGGCTGAACGCCGTCCAAATACGTGTCCCCGAGATGCGCGAATCGAACGCCGCCGAGTTCGAAGACGTAGCCGGCGGGGTACTTGCTCTGGTGATGGCTTGCTCCGATCATTGTCACGCGAACCCCCTCAACGAGTTTGCTTTCCCCGCGCTCCATCACGATCATCTTCTTGAACCTCCTCGCAAGAGTTGGTGGAGCCACTACCACCGCGTTGAACCGCTCGGCAGTGCTGTGGTCAGAGTGTTCGTGGGTGACAAGAACGATATCGGGTTTTCCTGCGTAACTGGGCGCGATAGGATTCTCTTTACTAAAAAATGGGTCAACCAGGAGCGTGTGATCGACGTCTTGCACCTCAAAACACGAGCGGCTCAGATACGTTACGCGAACTGAGAGATCTTTTTGCATACAAATACGTCACGTAGCAGAGATATATTGTTTAGCCTTAGAAGTCGTGCTCTCATGGCAGCGAGGGGCTGCAATATTGAACATCTCGCGGAAGCACACGCAGACTAACCTCGTGCGTGCTTTGAGGCGTTTCGCGCAAGAAGAGCGTGCGACGGCGTATCACAGCTTCGCAAATAGCTCGTCGGGGCTCAGCTTAAGAACGCGGTGAGCTTCTAAGCTAGGCACGTCGAAAGCGCGATATCTGACCGACTGGACAGCTGTGAAAACAAGAATGTCAGGATCTTCGGAAAACGTGAGCCTAGCATTGCCTATGGTGGCCTTTGAGATGCCTATGAGACCATCAGCCACGTGCGGGTTCACGTTTCGAGGAAGTCGGAGGAAGATATCCCTCATACTTACTTCAAGTGTCTGTGCGGCATCGTACGCGATTTTCGCCGCAACTGCTATGGCGCCACATTTCTCTCCGTGAAAATTGTACGCTTCTCGGAGGAGCTCAGCAAGCACGTCCGCTTGGGCCATATGACGCGTGATGAGCGCAGAATGAACGTCTCGCGCCCAAAAAATTGCGTCCCATCCCGATGAATAAGGCTTTATGTCGACGATCGGTGATCCATCAATGAGGTCGAGCGGCTCGACGTAAAGGAGGGGCCCTTCCACCTTTGTTAGCCGCGTGGCAGAAAGCGACAGCGGATTTGGGCGCGTAGGTGAGCGGAGAGAGAAGACACCGCGCTCCTCGAGCTTGGGGTTTATTTTTCGCGGCCTGACCATCAATGGCGCTCTTTCGGCTTGGCTAAACCAGCCGATGACGTTTATGTGACTATCGCCCTCGATGCCGGTAAGCCCCTCTAAGAACTCGTCAAAAACCTTAATAACCGCCGGAACACCCTGAAGTGGCATATCCCGCGAGTGCTTTACCGCGGACTGCACGATGCCAATCGGCTTTAGATCGTACACAAAGACCTCATCACGGCCACGCTAACGCGGTTGCCGTCGAACAACCACTGATTGCCAAGCGGTCTTTGCCGACAAGCATGATCGCGCTACTTTGGAAGAAATTTCGAGATGGATCGGTCGACGATCTTTGTGGTGCTTACGTAGCGGCCGATGAGTTCTTCCAACTCTTTAGCTTTTGATTCGAGCTCTTCTTTTTCCTTTAAAATGCTCTTTTCGTACCGATCTCTGGCGTAAGCAATGTGCAAGAAGGCGGTTTCTGCATCGAGTGACAAAGCGGAGCGATACTCCCGGGTTGCACGATTGGTGTTGCCTTTCTTCTCATAGGCAACGCCCAGGCCACTGTGTGCGATAACGTCATCAGGATCGACCTTTAACGCTTTGTCGTAGCAATCTATAGCACTTTCCAGCTCGCCAGACTCATCCAACGCCGCCCCAAGTCCTGTCAAGGCCGTGGCATCATTCGGGTCGATTTTGAGCGCTTCGCGATACATCTGGATCGCTGCGGCAATGTCGTCCCTGTTCAGGAGATCTGTCGCTTGCGAGATATAGTCGTCGACTGAACCCATAGTGAGAAGTGCCCCCCTGAGTTATAAAGCACTTTCGACATATAGGGTGGTTTCGGCGCAAGCCAGGGCTCTAGCGGAGCAATCCCTCGATATTGTTAGAAAAGATCCGGCCTAAGGATGTTTCCGGCAATCCCGTCCGCAGCATCGCAGTAATTTCATCCAATTGCGAACCGTACGGCGTGTCAGAGCCAAATATGACTCTAGTATCCCCGATCGCCTGAACAGCTTTGGCGATGCACGAGGCAAGCATGACCCGAGACGTTTCGAGGTAGACGTTATCGTTACCGCGCGCGACTTGAATGGCTTCTTCTACGCCGGTTGGCGTGCACACTTCCGAGCACCCCATATGGCCCATGATGATCGGAAGCTCAGGAAAGCTTTCTGCTACCTTGGCAATCATCGGCGGAATCGGATCGTACGCATAGCCTGAGTGAAACAGTATCGGTACGCCCAGCGCCACACACGCTTCAAGTACTGGTACTATCGTCTCATCAGACGGTTTGAAAAGCTGGCTACGCGGGTGAAGTTTCAATCCTTTCAATCCAAGCTCTTGTACTGCCCGTCGAACCTCATCTACCGCGAGTGGGTGACGTGGGTCGGTGCGGGCAAATCCGATGAATTTGTCGGGGTGAGCTGCAGTGACTTTCGCTATGTAATCGTTTGCAGCTGAAAACGCTTTGCCAGGCTTGACCTCGTTGAACGGGAAGATTATGCACTTTTCCACGTGCGATTGTTCCATCTTGCGCAGAAGTGACTGAGGCTCCTGCATAACCCCCTCAACATCCATACCGACGTGATTATGCGCGTCTATTATCGTCCCCTGGTACAGAAGCTTAGAGCGGTAAAGTGAGCTCTTTTTGGAACGCGTCGCTGTCCTTGTCTGTGCCATCCAATCAACAATCTAATGAAGCGACGCCAACATAAACATAGCGTCTCGGTCCGCAGTGCACTGACGAAGTGCACGGAGCCATTACAACAGAAAAATTGCTAGCCAATGTCGCTGGCGAGAATTCTAGTTTGTTTGGGTAATTCTTCGCTCCTGTCAAATGGTCGCGATCGCGTCAGCCGTACGCTGTTTCGTGCAGCTTGTATCTTTTGAGGCGGAGTGAGTTTGCAACAACCGACACAGAGCTCATCGCCATTGCCGCCGCTGCGAACTCAGGGCGCAGAAACCCGAGCGCCGCGATTGGAATGCCGATTGAGTTGTAGACAAGCGCCCAGCCAAAGTTTTGACGAATCGTCGTCATAGTTCTTCTGGAGAGTTTAATGCTGGCGACGACGCCGCGTAGATCAGCCTGCAAGAGCGTGATGTCCGAAGCTTCAATCGCAACATCGGTGCCCGTGCCAATTGCAATGCCGACATCGGCCTGAGCCAGTGCGGCCGCGTCGTTGATGCCATCACCCACCATCGCCACGACGTTACCAGTCTCCATAAAACGTGCGACTTCGGCCGCTTTGCCCTGCGGGAGCACTTCAGCACGCACGCTTTGAATTCCGATCTGCGTGGCGATTGCACGCGCGACTGTCTGATTATCGCCCGTAAGCATAGCTGTCAGGATCCCCATGTTCTGAAGTTCGGTAATAACGCTCGATGCCTCGTCTCGCACCGTGTCAGCGAGAGCGATGCCTCCGACCAACGTGTCATTTACGGCAAGCAACATGACTGTCTTCCCCTCTGCCTCTAGCTCGCGAATCTTAGCTTCCTGTGTGATCTCTACTCCGGACGCATCCATGAGTGCCCTATTGCCAAGCGCCACCTCAGTGCTATCTAATGACGCGACAACTCCCTGCCCAGCGACTGCCCTGAAGTCCTTGGGAGGCTTCGCGGCGATGCCCGTTTCAGCGGCACGTCGCAACACTGCCTGCGCGAGCGGATGTTCAGAGCCCCACTCAGCGCTCGCCGCGAGACGGAGGATGTCTGCTTCCGACAGCGACGCATCACCAAAGACGTTGGTCACCGTGAGCGTGCCCTGTGTAAGGGTTCCGGTCTTGTCAAAGACGATGGTTTTGATGTCCTCACTACGCTCAAGGTACTCGCCGCCTTTGATGAGAATACCGTTTTCGGCACCGAGACCGGTTCCAACCATCACGGCGGTCGGCGTTGCAAGCCCGAGTGCGCACGGACAGGCGATAACCAGTACAGCGATCGTACGCAAGAGGACGTCATTGAAGGGGAGTCCAAAGAAAGTCCATGCAGCAAACGTAAAAAGCGCTGCTACAACTACACCCGGAACGAAATAGCTGGCGGCTCGGTCCGCAAACCGCTGGATGGGCGCTTTTGAGGTTTGCGCCATGTCCACAAGCCGAATGATTTGCGCTAAAGTAGTGTCGGCCCCAACCTTCGTAGCCTTCACCTTGAGGAGGCCCTCGCGGTTGATCGTCGCACCGATTACTTCGTCCCCGGGCTCCTTGTCGACGGGCACCGCTTCACCGGTAAGCAGAGACTCATCAACGGCAGAGTGCCCCTCGGTGATGACGCCGTCAACCGGCATCTTGTCACCCGGCCGAATGAGGATGATATCACCCACTTGTACCTCGTCAGCTGGTATAGATCGCTCCACCCCCTCCGTGATTACGTTCGCAAATTCCGGTTTCAGTTGCAGAAGCGTCCGTATTGCTGCAGACGTCCCGCCCTTCGCCCGAGCTTCAAGATAGCGGCCGAGAAGCACGAACGCGAAGATGAAGACCGAGGTGTCGAAATAGTCATCCCCTACGATGAAGAAGGTCGTCGCAGTACTGTACGCATATGCGGCGATCGTGCCCAAAGAGATGAGGACGTCCATATTCGCGCCGCGGTGTGCGACCGAGATAATCGCCCTCCTGTAGAATCCGTAGCCGATGACAACCATGACGGGGGTCGTCACAACAAACTGGAACACAGGATCCATGAAAAGCATGGGGATAGAACCGACGTATGGAGCAAGCATGCCGAGCAGGAGGGGTATTCCGAATGCTATCGTGAAAAGGAACTGATTTCGATAATGTGCGATCTCGCGTTCTCGAGACGCCTGCTCCCGGTCGAGTCGCGCCGTTTCCCTCCCAGCTGGCGGCACTTCCGCGACGTCATAACCCGTGTTTCGTATCGTTTGTATAAGCGTATCGACCGTGACGATGGACGGATCGTAGTCGACGACTGCCTTAGCAGTCACTGGGTTGATACTTTGATTGATAACGCCTGGCACTTCTTCCAGGGCATTTTCGATCGCCGTTACGCACGAGACGCAGACGATGCCTATGACTTCAAGTTCTACCCTTTCCAAATCGACGTCGTAGCCCACACCCCGTATCGCTTGCACGAGTTGCTTAGGGCCGATTCTATCAGGATCATAGGTTATCGTGGCTTGTCCCAACGCGAAGTTGACGGTTGCACCCACAACCCCCCGCTGATCTGAGAGTTGCTTCTCAATCGTGAGTGCGCACATCGTGCACGTCATGCCAAGTATTTTGAAGGTAACAGTAGTCTCGCGCATTTCCCTCCTGACGTGTTCTTCCTTACTCGTATGATGTAAAGTCCCTTTTAAGTTTCTTCCCACGTGCCGATTCGTCTGCTTAAGTAAGCAAACGCAATGGAAAACGCTGGGTCGTCGACAGGAGGCACCGTCGGCTGCTGATTACGACGCGCCGCAAAACGCGCCATGACTACCGGCTTTTTGCCTTGTCCTTGATCGCGGTCTGAAATTCGACCGTGCGCGGCTCATTTGGAGATAGCCGCCCTCAATCATCCTTGTGCGAGATTGCTAAGGGCGCCTGCCATAATGATGGCGTCACCGAACGCAGCTCCTGACCGAGAAGTATCAACGAACGTGTACGGGATTCCAAAAAAAGGTGCGCCGTGTCCCTTTCCGCCTCCGAGAAATATAAGGGTTCGAAAAATTAAGTTGCCGGTGACTCCGTCTGGGGCCACGAGTATATTCGATGATTTTGCCGCGTCTTCAATGAGGATGTTGTAGTTCGTCGCATCAATACCAACGCTGTGCAGCCGTTTGGTCAGCGCCTCTGCGCTCGCAAGCGTCAGATCAACGGCCTCCGTCCTGCCTTTATCCTCAGATCTACCGCCGGACAACACACCGACTGTCGGAGCGACGCTGAGCGCGCTGAGGAGCTTCGCCGTCTTCACTACGAGATGGACACGTTCGCTCATCGACGTGCCTTCATCGATACCGACGGGAAGCAAAAAGAATTGTCGGGCGTCAGAGGTCGAAAGCAGTGCCGAGCGGCACATCTGGTGAGCGCCTGTCTGCTCTTTGAGCTGTTGCAGCGTCTTTCGTGCACTGATCGTACCTCGAACTGCTGCATCGATCGTGCCATCGACAAGCATTTCGACGAGTTTTTGCTCAGGCTCCGACGTTAGTACGACGTCTTGTCCCTCTCCAACGTTGCCCACGAGCACAACATCAGAAAAGCGCCGCACCTTCGCCACCGCGCGCAACAAGTGTGGGTTACCCTGTCCCACCCCTATGCCAACTCGGCTCTTCGATCGCGCAGCGAGTCGCGCAAGCTCCCTCAATATATCGTGCCCCATCGTAACGCCGCGACAACAAGTTGTTTCAGTACTGCATAAACGCCGATAGGCCGATAAATCCTTTTGCATCGTTCTACTGAGCGCAGAGAGGCAGCGAACCGCGGAACAACACGTATATAAGGTAAGGCCACAAATCTTGGCTAAATCAGACCGAAGGTGATGGGATGCGTATCGATGACATCAACAAGAAAATCTTGTACCTGCTCCAAAAAGATGCGCGTATGACGTATAAAGACATTGCCAGAGCGCTAAGCAGATCGGAATCGACGATACGTGATCGGATCTCCATCATGGAAGACGACGGTGTGATCAAGGGTTATTCAGCCGTGATAAACAAAGAGAAAGTCGGCCTCAACTGCAATGCCCGGACGTTTGCAAGGATCGATCCGAAGAATTTGGACGCCTGCATCAAAGAGCTTCAAAAAATAGAATCGGTGTATCAAATCAACCAGATATCCGGCGATCACAATTTAGAGTTCTCTATCGCTGCCACTGACTACGACCATTTAAGGAGCATATTAAAGGAGTACATATCCCCGCTCGGAATAACGGACCTAACGATTAATATCATCATGAATTCGGTCAAAGAGGAGGGGCCAATACAAATCCCGTAAGTCCGCGCTCGACAACGTGTTTCGCACCAAGTCATTGCCGATGCGTCTTTTCCATTTGAATAGCACGTTTTAGGGGGAAGACGCTGCAAACCCACGCTTAAGCATTTCACGCAAAGTCGCGGTGAGCGACGCAATCGGTCGTCTTACCTGTTTCGTGGTGTCCCTATCTCGCACTGTCACAGTGCCGTTTTCAACGGTTTCATGATCTACAGTTACTGCAAAAGGAGTTCCAATCTCGTCGTGTCTCCTGTAACGTCGACCAATCGTCCCGGAATCATCGTATTCCACCAAAAAGCCCTCACGTCGAAGGAGTCGAAAGACCTCCACGGCCTTCTCGTTCAGCGCTTTTACTAAGGGGAAAACCGCGACTTCGACAGGAGCTAAGCCATCGGGCAACCGCAGCACGATTCGTCGTTCCCCGTCGACGGTGTCTTCGTCGTAAGCGTGTTCAAGAATAGTATAAACTGTTCGATCGATGCCGAAGGACGGTTCGATGACGTGTGGGGTCACAAAATCGCCTAAGACTGACTGTGTGACAGTTTCTATCGTGTAACCAAGCGGGTCAACGTCCTGACCTTCGAAAATGATATGCCCGCTGGGATCGCTTATCGTTGCGAGATAATCAGCCACCTGCTTGGCTTTATCTTTATATTTTGGACCCAGATAGTCCATTTTCGGACGGACGATGGTCCGCTCCACCGATTCAGGCTTCTCATATGGCACGAACACCGTCATCTGGAGGCCGCTCTGCCGCTCGTGTTGTCTCAGATCATAATCTGTTCGATCGGCGATTCCAGCAAGTTCAATCCAACCGTGTTGCGTCAGTCCCTCCGCGTCCCAGCAGTCAACCGCGTAATGTGCCATCTCATCGGGCAAGTGCTGTCTGAACCGAAGTTGCGATTCCCGTACCCCGACGCGTAGAAAAAACTCCCGGCAGCGCGCGATGTGGTACGCTAAGTACTCGTGTGCGATGATATCTCGGTCGCACGCGGCTTTGATCGTGGCCCTTCCAACGAAATCCTTTGAGAGAATGTCTATTTCAACGTTCGCTACTTCATCAAACCGGGGATGAAGGCTCTTTTCGCTTGGGTTAACGAACACTTCAACTTCCGCGTGGGTAAATTCACGCAATCTAATGATGCCTTGACGTGGCGATATTTCGTTCCGGTATGATTTGCCAATCTGCGCGACGCCAAAAGGCAGCCGGTCTCTGAAAAACCTCAATAGCCTCGGAAAGTCAGCAAAAATACCTTGTGCCGTCTCAGGTCGAAGGTATCCCTTTCGCTGGGTTCCAGGCCCTATATGAGTGGTAAACATCAAGTTGAAGTCGTGCACTTTCCCCAAGGGCCCTCCGCAATCCGGGCACGTAATCCCGTACGAATCGATGAGTTCTTGGGTCTTTTTTCTGGAAGGTACGCACGCTTCGGCAACGTCAGGCTCACAGAGATCCGCAGCGATTCCGCTGCTCCTAAGATACTCAACCACAACGTGATCTGCCCTCAGAGTGGTATGGCAGGTGACGCATTCAACGATAAGATCCACAAAGTTTGACAAGTGCCCAGAAGCGAGGAAGAGCTCTTCAACCCCAATAGTTGGCGTGTCAATTGGGAGTGCGCCTTCGCCTACGACAAAAATCTCACGCCACGCATTTTCGACTTTGTATTTCAGTATCGCACCCAAAGGACCGTAGTCCCACAATCCTGCGACTCCGCCGTAAATCTCATAAGAGGGCCAGAGAAAGCCGCGTCTCTTGGCTAACTCCAAGACTCGTTCCTTTAAGTCGTCGATAGAATCTTCATGACCTTTGTCAAGCTGCATTACGAGTGCCTCTTGCTCCTAGTTTCATCAGCTACAAACCACTTGCTTCCAGAATTCTCGCTTCTTCACACGGCTGCCGTGCCGCAAGTATTTTTCGTAGCCCCCCATTCTATTACTCATCGCGACGCGCGTTGCTAACGGGAGCATCAATTCCGCGGACAAGCTGAATAATTCGAAGCCCACGCTCTATGCATTCAAGCTGTATATGAATTCGGGCTAAGTCCGTTTCCGTACGCATTTTGACGGCCAAGTTTAACACAAACTCGGCCATTGCCTCGTCGAGGAGCAAGCTTTGACGGGCAGGTGGTGAGTGCGCCGGTTGAGCCGGTTGTGTCGCAACTGCCGTAGCCCGTTCTGGTTCTTGAATAGTGGTTTGCGTCGCTCTGTATGAACAAACAGGACACGTCACTTTGCCTTCAAACTTGAATAACGGAGAATGACAG
>JBAULJ010000206.1:0-7740 GCA_049578125.1 Halobacteriota archaeon | reverse complement strand
TCACCTACACACAATCAAGGGCAGGCGATAACATAGCCATCGACTCAGATACGACCGTTTTCGTCATTAACCCATCGCAGTCGATATCTGCGATACAGGCACCGGGCAATGATCAAAACATCGTCATCAAAGTGACGTACCAGCGCGTGAGTTACCTACTGACGGGCGACGCAGAATCATCGGCTGAGGCGCGAATGATCTCAATGTATAACTGCAGCGCCTACGTGTTGAAAGTGGGGCATCACGGAAGCAGCTCCGCTTCGAGTGCAGCTTTCCTTAAAGCGATCATTCCACATATCGCCGTAATCTCGGTAGGCGCGAACAACACCTACGGACATCCGGCGCCACAAACGTTGGCACGACTCGCTGCCGTGAACGCTACGGTGTATCGGACGGATACGCAAGGCACGATCATCGTGACGACGAACGGGCAGACGGTCGATGTGAGGGCGACGCGTAACACGTAAGCGAGAGAGATGGCGAGCGCCACGCCTACGCTCAAATTTAGTCTCTCAGCTTGATGTGGTGAAGCGTGCTCCAGCAAGTACGGTGCAGAGGGATTGGATCATATCGAAAAAGGAAGGTACGAGAATCAATCTTATGCAGTTGTACTCCGTTTGAACAGATCGAGGTATTGTCCATGGCAAAACAACAACCAGAATCAAGGAGGATATACGAGTCTATCGCCGTGCCTTTCGGGTGGCTCGTTTTCCTAGCGTTATGGCTTTTTTATTATGCCAGCAGCTTCAACATTCTGCAAAACTTAGCGGTCGTACTGCTATCTTTCGTCGTTGCGGGGGTAATAGAGGTCCTCGTGTGGGTTCCGTGGGCCGTGAAACAAGCGGATCAGGGTTAACATTGGCGCGAAGAAACAACGAAAGCAGCACGAGCGTGCGTAGCTCTGTCGCACTAGTGCACGAATGGCCGTCAGGCGTGTTGGCCGTGCAGCGAAATAAACAGAGGAGGGCTTGAAGCTACGAGATGCATTGCTTTGTTGCGCGGAATCAACGTCAGCGGTCAAAAAATCGTAAAAATGCCGGATCTAAAAAAGGCTTTAAACGCTGAGTTTATTAATTTCCGGACACTTAAACAATTGCAAAAATATAGGCATATGTCACTGAACGCAAGCTCGGGGTCGTCTTCATCAGCTTGCGTTTGTTTGGGTTACAAGCCCTCAATTCGAATAAAAACACTCAAAGTTACAGGACGTAACTAACAAAATTTGTCATAAACGTTCAAATAGGTTTTCGTTGTTCTATACTCTGCCTCGGTCAATACGGCGCTAAGGCCGTTTGAACCACTTCGTTTGCACGAAAGGGTCGATGCTTGTGCCTGTAAGTTCGTGATTGCTTGTACTTCCTCTAGAAGGTTGGTTAACGGCCTTAGTTACCCCAACCGTTTGCGGCGCATATTACCCTCGGCACGCTAATCTGTCTGTCAGCAGTGGCGATATCGCTGCGAGTCGTAAGCTGCACAACGCCCTTACCGTTGAGCTATCTATCCTCGCGCTTTGTTGCTCGTTGGGGGCATACATGGCCGGTCCAGTTTTTTGAGTGTGAGCTAGCCTGACATATAGTCTTTAGCGAAAGCACGATTTTAGCAAGTCAATCTATCTTCTGGGGCCAGATGACATTCATTCAAAACGGTGGTGGGGGGGGAAAGGCCCCTCCCGCAGGAGCCAACGTCCTACATAGATGATGGTGATCTATGCCATCTTCATGCCGGCCTCATAAGAGGCGCTCTGGTTGAAGACCTCGACCGGCGTAAAGGTCCAGACGCCGTGGACGGTCAGGCCCATCGGCTTGAACTTCTCGGACATCGTGTCGAACAACGAACCAGAGGTGACGAAGTCCCCCACCTTGCATCTGACCTCGTAGGACTTGGCGCCATCGAGGACCAGGAACGAAGCGAGCTTGTCGCCTTTCTTCATTGCTTCCAGGTTCTGTCCGGTCCTCTTCATCAAAATGGCGCCGACGATCATCATCTCGTTCGATGGCGCCCTGATGCTTCCCGCCTGAATCGCGTGTGGGGCTCCGTCCGCACCAACAGTTGCCAGGATCTTCGGGTTCTTCTCGTTGTTAATCGCGTTGAATACTTCATCAGGTATTTTGACCATGATTTTCACCTAGTTCAAGAGTTCGTTGACAATAAATAAATAATCCGTGCGTGGGAACGGGCCATTTTTGATAAGACAATGGAAGAACAACCAGGAGTCGTAAAGTCTCCAACAAACAACAATCCGCAAACAAAGGCCCCCTTAGTTATACGTTTTAGCAAGCGCGTCTACTTGTTAGATTGTGAATGTACATAAAAGAAATAACGAAAGCAATCGGTATTTATCGCTTGAAAGGAATGAGTGTATTCAAATGGCAAATAAACAACCGGGCCCGCTGATCATGTTTGTCGGCATCGCTGTCGCATTTGCATGGCTGCTGTTCGTGGGATTATGGCTCTTTTACTATGCCAGTGATTTCAGCATCTTGCAAAACATAGGGATCTTCTTCCTATCTCTTGCAGTTGTAGCTATATTAGAGACCGTGATTTGGGTTCCGTGGGCCATGAAACAACCCGATTGGGGTTCGCCCCCAGCGAAGAAACAGTAACGCGCGTCACCGTGCGTGCTCATCAAACAAGATAGCGCAACACTAGCTGCTGAGCTGATTAGCCGCGCGGTGAAAAAACGAGGGCGTCAAGCGATGAAATGCGTTGCTTTGTTGCGCGGAATCAACGTCAGCGGTCGAAAGACTGTAAATATGACGGATCTACAAACGGCTTTTTTAGGGCTCGGATTTGACAACGTGAGAACGTATGGCCAGAGCGGCAACGTCATTTTCGATTGCGGGCGTGCTGCAACTGTAAAACTCACCACGCGCGTTGAAGAAAAGCTACGTAAATCCCTTGGGTTTTCGATAAACGTCATTGTCCGGACGCACCAAGAACTCGAGAGGATTATCGACAATAATCCCCTCGTTGGCAGAGCAGGCGTAGCGCAAGACAAGCTGCACGTCACCTTCTTGTTAGACACGCCTGACGCATCTGTCGCGTCAAAACTCGACATAAAACCGGACGGTGATGAGAAGTTCGTAGTTTTTGGCAAGGAGGTAATCTCTATTGCCCGAACGGGTACGCCAGGACAAAACTGAACAACGCTGCGTTCGAAACAAAGCTAAACACCGTAGCAACAACGAGAAATTGGAAAACGGTAAACAAAATCGTTTTAAAAATGACAGAAGAATGAGGGCCGCGGTGCTGCAACTGGCCGAACTTCCTTTCTAAGCGGCAACTTTCTTTTCACAAACGTGCGATTGTTAGGTAGGTGCAGCAAGAAGCGCAAGAGTTATGCAAACGCCACGCCCTTGGCTACAAGGGCTTTCAGGGAGTGGCGTGAATTGACCTGCTAAGCACAGATGAACTGAAACGATCGGAGGTGCGTGGGTTGTCTGTCATCCAAATTCAAAACTTGACCAAGTATTACGGGAAACACTTGGCCCTCGATAGCGTGGATCTCGAGGTTGAGCAAGGTGAGGTGTTTGGTTTCATCGGTCCGAACGGCGCCGGAAAGACCACGACCTTACGGATCCTGCTCGGATTGCTCCGCAAGAACGCCGGGAAGGTCAGCCTGCTCGGGGGGGATCCCTGGCGCGACGCGGTGGCGCTCCACCGCCGGTTGGCTTACGTGCCCGGCGACGTGAACCTCTGGCCGTACCTCTCCGGTGGTGAGGTGATCGACCTCTTGGCGAGGCTGCGCGGCGGCTTCGACCAATCGAGGCGTGACGAACTTGTCGAACGCTTCAAACTCGACCCAACGAGGCAGTGCCGCACCTATTCGAAGGGCAACCAGCAGAAGGTTGCCCTGATCGCGGCCCTCGTCTCTGACGTCGAACTGCTCATTCTCGATGAGCCGACGTTGGGCCTGGACCCCTTGATGGAGGCGATATTCCGCGAGTGTATCGCCGAGGTCAAGGGGGCTGGCACGACCGTGTTGCTATCAAGTCACATCCTTGCTGAAGTCGAAGCGCTGTGCGACCGGATCAGCATTATCAACGAGGGCAAGATCGTCGAGACCGGAACGCTCGCCGAGCTGCGTCACCTCACCCGCACCACGGTATCGATCCAGACCCGTCGGCCCGTCACCGGGCTCGCGAGGCTACCGGGCGTGCACAGCCTCACCGTCGACGGCATCAACGCCCGGTTCAGCGTGGATGCCGACGCGATCAACCGCGTTATGCGGTATTTAGTCCAATTCGACGTGCGGGCACTCACGAGCGCCCCTCCAACGCTCGAGGATCTGTTCCTGCGCTACTACAAGCTCCAGGAAGGTGATGCCACACAATGAAGCTGAACGCGTACACCGGTACCGCAGCGCTGTTCCGTCTGATCCTTCGGCGGGACTGGCTCTTGTTGTCGGTCTGCGTGATACTGCCAGCACTCCTTGCGGTTGCCACCGTGGCGACCTTCAATCAGCTTCTCCCCTCAGCCGCATCGCTTGAAGCGTTCGTCTTCGAGACCGCGAACATCCCAGCAGAGCTAGCGCTGCTCGGGCACATTTACGCTCCGACCATCGCCGGGCTCACCGCGTGGCGATGGAGCGTCTATAGCGCGGTGCTCGTCGGGCTCGGCAGCGCTCTCTTTGTCGTTCGCCATACCCGTACGCAGGAGGAGGCTGGACGATTCGAACTGCTTGACGCGACCGAGGTGGGCCGGCAGGCAGCGCTGTCGGCGAGTCTGCTTGTGACGTTCGGCGCCAACGTGGTAGTCGCCTCGCTCGTTGCGGGCGGATTAATCGTCTATGGACTTCCCGTCGCCGGCTCTGTCGCGCTCGGCCTGTCGGTGGCGGCCGTCGGAGCAACGTTTGCTGCGGTAGCGGGGGTCGCCGCGCAGCTCACTGAGAGTGCGGGCACAGCAAAAGGCATTGCCGCAGCCATTCTCGGTATTGGATATCTGCTGCGGGCTGCCGGCGATATAGGCGCGCACAACGAACTATCTTGGCTGTCGCCGCTTGGCTGGATGCAACAGATCAGGCCCTTTGCTGACGAACGCTGGTGGGTTTTTGCGTTCTTCATCGGCGCGATCACGGTGTTAACGGCAACGGCGTTTGCGCTGTCTTCTCGGCGGGACGTCGGTTCAGGTCTTGTACGGCCACGGCCCGGCCCTGCCTCGGCGACGCCGAGACTGCGAAGCCCAGCGGCACTCGTCTGGCGGCTGCACCGCCGCTCGCTGCTCGCCTGGGCCGCAGGGTTCGCTGCATTTGGTGTCGTAACAGGCGATCTCGCTAAGGCCGGCTCTGACCAGCTTGCGACTAGTCCGCAACTCATGAGCCTGCTTGCCCGTCTTGGGGGCAGCTCCGGAGTGAGTGACGGCTTTATCACCGTAGCTCTAACGATAGTTGTCGAGATAGCCGCCGTGTACGCCATTGTCACAATGCTGCAAATGCAGTCTGAGGAAAAGGAGGCGCGCATCGATCCCGTGCTGGCCACTCCGGTCGGCCGGCTGCGTTGGGCGGGCAGTTACTTGTTGCTTGCCGTGGTCGGTACTACGGTCGTGCTTGCGGCGTTTAGCGTGCCTGCTGGACTGACCTACGGTTTGAGCGTCGGTAACGTCGGCTACGAACTTCCGCGCGTGTTCGCCGCCGCGATGGCATACCTGCCCGCAATCCTTGTGATGGCCGGAATCGCGATGGCACTCTACGGTCTAATACCTAAGCTTACATTTTTGAGCTGGGGTGCGTTGTTAGGGATCATCGTAATCGAATTGCTCGGTGAGCTCCTGCAGATAGGCCAGGCGATACAAAACGTCTCACCGTTTACCCACGTACCGAAGGTGCTTGTCAGCGAATTTTCGGCCACCCCATTGATCTTGCTGATCGCGGTCGCGTTGGGCCTTATTGTCACCGGGCTTATCGGGTTTCAGCGCCGCAGCATCGGCTGATCGAAGATAGTTCACCCGGACGAAGATGGGAAGGCGAGGAGCGTTATAAATAAGAGCGGATAGAAGGATCGTTATGCGTCGCGCGTAAGCATCGCGATCTATTTGCATGAAAAGGGGAAGGACATGGCGTTTAGGATCAAAGAGGCTATTTCGTGGATTGGAAAGGTTGACTGGGAATTGAGGACATTTCATGGGATGGAGTATTCGACACATCGCGGTTCAAGTTATAATTCCTACCTGGTAAGGGATAACAAAACAGCGTTGATCGATACGGTATGGGGGCCGTTTTCGGGCGAATTCGTTGAGAACCTTAAAAAAGAGATTTCACTTGAAGAGATTGACTTTGTCATAGCGAATCACGCGGAATCTGACCACAGCGGTGCATTGCCGGAACTGATGCGCCATATCCCCGATGTCCCGATCTACTGTACGTCCAAAGCGATAGACTCTCTCACAGGCCATTATCATCAGGACTGGAATTTTCAGGTGGTGAAGACGGGAGACACGCTCAGTCTCGGATCGAAAGAGCTGATATTCATTGAAGCCCCGATGCTCCACTGGCCGGACAGCATGATGTGTTATCTTACAGGCGATAACGTCCTTTTCAGCAACGACGCGTTCGGTCAGCACATAGCCACGGAACTGATGTACAATGACTTGGTGGATCAGGCAGAGTTGTTTCAGGAAGCCATCAAGTATTACGCAAACATCCTGACGCCGTTCAGTAAGCTGGTTGATAAGAAAATTAAGGAAATAATAGCTTTGAATGTTCCAGTGGATATGATCTGTCCGAGCCACGGAGTGATATGGCGTAATGATCCATTACAGATTGTGAAAAAATATATTCAATGGGCACGCGACTATTCCGAAAACCAGATTACCATTGCTTATGACACCATGTGGAACGGAACGCGTCGAATGGCTGAAGCGATCGCAAACGGAATCGCGGCGGCCGATCCAGGTGTAACCGTTAAGCTGTTTAACGTCGCCCGATCAGACAAAAACGATCTGATCACGGAAGTATTCAAATCCCGGGCTGTTCTGATCGGGTCGCCTACCGTGAATAATGGGATTCTTTCCGCTGCTGCCGCTATTCTGGAAGAGATGAAGGGCTTGAAATTCCAGAATAAAAAAGCGGCTGCATTCGGGTGTTATGGATGGAGCGGTGAGGCGGTAAAGATTATATCTGATAGGCTTAAAGAAGGCGGATTCCAGGTTTTGAATGACGGAATCATGGAGAAATGGAATCCAAACAGCGAAGCTATCGACAATTGTATTCGTTTTGGAAAAGATGTGGCATTAAACGTGCAGTAGCGCCTGATGATGTGAAAAAGCAGGGATCTTGTGGATATAGCCATGAATGTTATTATTGAGGATACGTTTGCGGAGGCATTTGATGGACTGTACTGCAGGTTAATCATCACGGCCCACGACCGAAAAACGCTATTAAGAGCAGCCGAAGATGCGACCGCAACCCCTGCCGCAGTAATAGGAAGAACAGAAGGCGGCATAGAAAAGTGGCTCAACATCAATGAAACCCCAGACGGACGTGTTGGCGCTATTTTGCAGTTCTGGGGAAATATCGACGAGCAAAAGCCGTTCGAAACATCTCTGCTACAACTTGAGAAGGAGTTGTCGTACCGAATTCGTCAAGACGTGCTCGTTAAACCATTCACCACTATATTCGATGCGCTTCCAAAGGCAGAGGGCAAATTTGACATGTTGGAAAGAGTTGGACACTGTGGCGACGGTCATGAATGGGAAGAAAAACGCTTCGGGCGTCAAATGATAATCGTGCCCATTATGGTGCCA
>JBAULJ010000205.1:0-18706 GCA_049578125.1 Halobacteriota archaeon | reverse complement strand
CCCTTGATCGCACAGATCGTGAAAAACGCAAACGGAGATCTGCGGTCAGCAATCAACGACTTTCAAGCGTACATCGGCGGAGCCCACGTGGGAACTGCAGCCCGCGATCGCGCTCAATCAGCATTTGACTTAATGAGGAGCATCTTCAGCGACAGAGACTCGACACGGCCCCTGGCCATTTCGTATGCAGTAGATCAAACACCAGAAGACCTTATCCATTGGATAGACGAAAATCTCCCACGCGCCTTGGAAGGAGAGGGACTCGCGCGCGCATTTCAGGTATTGGGCAGGGCTGATATCTACCTCGGACGAACTAGAAAGCGGCAACACTACGGCCTATGGAAATATGCCGCTGAGCTCATGACGTCAGGAGTGAACGTAGCGGCTCGCCAAAACCACGGGCCACGCAATGCGGCCGTCAAGTATTCACCACCCACCCGTTGGATGCGACTCGGGCAGACGCGGTCTAGGCGCGCTTTACGGGATGGCGTCGCGTCCAAAATAGCCTCCGTAAATCACGTCTCGGTCACTAAAGCACGAGAAGAAATTGTGCCGTTGTATAAAGAGTTTGCACTGAGAGACGCTGCAGGCATAACCGCAGCACTAAATCTCAGTGCCGACGAGCTTGCGTTCTTAATGAGTACTAAAAAGGACGCTGTAGCGGTGAAAAAAGCGTTGGAAGAAGCAGAGCGATTGATCGGCGAACGGATGCCCAAACATGAGCCAATCCTAGAGCACGGCGCGCCGGTCAATTTCGACACACGACGTTCCGCACCTGAAAATCACGGTGATTCGGCTTCGGAGTCGCGAATCCCGGGCGGCAGCAAACAGCCAGTAGTCGACCCCGCCGAAAAACGCAAAACTGCCACAGATCGCGGACAAAAATATCTTGACGAGTATTAAGCCCGACCGGCGAAAGCGCTCCCTGCCATTTGTTCGTTGAATCGCTTAAAGATCTGCATCATCACACTGTTTTGCAGCAGCGTTTCTCGTAGATGCTTATACGCACGTTTCTTCGCGTACTCGTCCTCAACGAACTCGATGCCCGCATATTCAACCCGCGTAAGTATGAGTCCTGAAGCAGGCGCTGATCGAATCCCTTCAGTATGTTCCTTTGGATCCAGCATGTTGCCAAACCACGCTACGCTTCGTTGTCCATTTCCTACGAGGGTCAGGGCAGTAACAAGTTTCCTCATCATATTCCATACGAAACTGTCTGCCGCAACCTCAATGACAATGAAGTCACCCGACACTCGCACGTGTGACGAGAAGACCTTTCGAACGGCAGATCGGCGTTTCTCGAGGCTGAAATTGCGAAAATCATGAATGCCGTGCAAAAGATCGGACGCTTGTCGCATAGCATGAACGTCGAACTGCCCATCACACAAAATATACTGATACTCACGCAAAACAGCGTCGCGGCGGGCATCGAACTTCATGGGCACGTCGGCTCGTGCCCACGTCCAGATGTCTTTCGGCAACTCAATGTTGATCCGACGAGGGATTGCTGACGCACTAACCTCAGTTTCAAACGAAATGACTGCGTCGACAGCATGGACTCCCTTGTCCGTTCTGCCAGAGGCCGTAAAATGAGCCTCATCTTTTTCTTCAATCAATCGCGCACGGCGCAAGGCTTCGACAACTGCCGCTTGTACGGTTCGTCGGTCCGGTTGTGCCTGAAAACCTGCGTAATGGGTTCCCACATACGCAAGCCGTAGGGCAACTTTTGATTTTTCCATAGGTGGCTTTAACTCTATAGAGCAATCACGTGATTTAAAGCTTTCAACGATTGCGCGGCAAGATTCGATCTGATTACTCCTAGCTTGCTGACGTTATGTTAAGCGCCGTTCAAATGCGTTAAACAGCCCCATATTGCCGCCGTATGGGCCACACTGAACACAGTAACTTATTTACCACATACTCGTGATTAACATAAAAGACAGATCACTCAGGAATTCACGCGCTTCTTGCACCTACAGAAGGAATGATGAAAGCGATTCTCGGGTTTGAAAATGGCGTTGCGGTAGTTGGCAAACATTTTGGAGCGAAACGCACTGTAACGGGCGAGCTTGTGTTCGCCACTCCGTACACCGGTTACGTGGAGGCGTTAACCGATCCCTCCTACAACGGCCAAATCTTGCTTTTCACGTACCCACTGGTAGGTAACTACGGCATAAACTACGATGACTGCCAATCAGAGGGCATACAAGCTGAAGGATTTGTCATCAGAGAACTCTGTGAGCACCCCACAAATGACCAAACGCTCGACGGGTTCCTCAAAGATTTCGACGTTCCCGGCATTTCGGATATCGACACGCGTATGATCACTATCATGATCCGTGACGAAGGCGCAATGCGGGCAAGCCTGTTGCCTTCCACTAGAGGCGGAGACGCCGATGTGAAAAGGGCCATTGACCTTGCTCGCCGTGCACCGGATATCGCCAACCTTGACCTCCTTTCGGAGGTTACCTGCCCAGATGCTTATCGCATTCCTGGCAAAGGGAAACGTTTCGTGCTCGTGGACTTTGGTGTCAAGCGGAACACGCTCAAAAACCTCCGGCGTCGCGACGTTGACCTCATCGTCGTGCCTGCCAATACGCCGGGAAAACAAATACTGGACTACGAGCCTGATGCGATACTGCTTTCCAACGGTCCAGGAGATCCCACGCAGGCAAAAAATGGGATCAGCGTGGTACGTGAGCTCGCGGGAACGCTGCCCATCTTCGGAATATGTCTCGGACATCAGCTTATCGCTCTCGCACTTGACGGAGAGACTTACAAACTCAAGTTTGGACACCGAGGTGCAAATCAACCTGTTTTGGACCTTCGAACCCAGCGGGTATACATTACCGCGCAAAATCACGGTTACGCCGTGCGATACGAGGAACGGGGTGAGATGACGGTCACACAAGTAAACGCCAACGACAACACCGTCGAAGGCATTGCAAATGAATACCTGCATATTATGAGCGTGCAATATCACCCGGAAGCGTGTCCCGGCCCACATGACCTTGAAAAATCGTTTTTCGACCACATTACCGAAGTCGCGGGTCGCTCACTGTGAGGGGGCAAATCCGCTGACGAACGCTGATGAATCATGCCTAAAAGAGCAGACATAGAGAAGGTACTACTCATCGGCTCCGGTCCGATTATGATCGGCCAAGCAGCCGAGTTCGATTTCAGCGGAAGCCAAGCGTGTACCTCTCTGCGGGAAGAGGGCGTGAGCGTGGCATTGGTAAACTCAAATCCTGCAACCATTATGACCGATCCGAACATGGCGGACGCGGTGTATATCGAACCTCTCGAGCCTGACATTGTAGCCGCGATTGTACGAAAGGAGCAGCCTGATGGAATCATCGCGGGTCTTGGAGGCCAAACGGGCCTCAATATTACCGCCGAACTGGCGGAGATGGGCGTTTTAGCAGAAAACGACGTTGAACCTCTGGGAACGCCACTAGAAACCATCTATATGGCCGAAGATAGGGAGCGGTTCCGGACAACGATGGAAGACCTCGGAGAAGGGGTCCCGCGAAGCCACGCGGTCTACGATTCGAACGACTACCAATGGTTGGCCAGCGAACTCGGATTGCCCCTGATCGTCCGATCGGCGTACACGCTCGGTGGTGGTGGAAGCGGCATCGCCAGGACTGAGGCACAGCTCAAAGCCATAATCGAGGGCGGGATTAAAAAATCACGGATTGGCCAAGTCCTGGTAGAAGAAAGCGTACTCGGATGGAAGGAGTTCGAATACGAGGTGATGCGCGATTCAGGAGATACCTGTATTACCATTTGCAACATGGAAAACGTCGATCCCATGGGCGTGCACACGGGCGAGTCGATCGTCGTGACGCCCTCGCAAACCCTTTCTGACGTGGAACATCAGATGCTGCGGAGCGCTTCAATACGGATTATTAGGGCGCTAAAGATCGAAGGCGGGTGCAACATACAGTTCGCCCTAAAGGACGGCGAGTATCGTGTTATTGAAGTGAACCCACGGGTGTCACGCTCATCGGCGCTTGCGTCGAAAGCAACAGGGTACCCTATAGCGCGCGTATCAGCAAAGATCGCTATCGGGATGCGATTAATCGAGATCCCCAACCGAGTTACCAACGAAACGCCAGCCTCGTTTGAGCCGACCATCGATTATACGGTCATCAAGATACCGCGGTGGCCTTTTGACAAGTTCACAAGTGCGGATAATACCTTAGGAACCGCAATGAAAAGCACGGGCGAAGTGATGGCGATTGGTCGAACCCTTGAGGAGTCACTCCAGAAAGCCATCCGATCGCTCGATTTGGACATAGCGGTTTCCTTCGCCGAAGATCCCATCGACTTGATATCGATCCCGACTGATAAGCGACTATTTCAGATCTACAGCGCCCTCAAGCAGGGGCACACTATCGAGGAGATAGCACAGCGCGCGACGATGGATCCATTTTTTGTAAGGAAGATCTCGAATATTGTCAATTTTGAGGTGTACATCGAATCGAAGTACCGAAACGGGGACGCTAAAAGGATAAGCGCTGCGGATCTGCGACGAGCAAAGCGTCTCGGGTTCACTGACCAGCAAATTGCCGACCTGGCCGGTCTTGTCCGCGAACAGGTCACGGATCTCAGACATCGGAGAACACACAACGTAACGGCGACGTACAAGATGGTCGACACGTGTGCGGCTGAGTTTAAAGCTCAGACGCCATACTACTACTCGACTTACGAACAGCAGAACGAGATCGTCCCCTCAGACCGAACGAAAGTGCTTATCGTAGGGGCAGGGCCCATCAGAATAGGACAAGGGATTGAATTTGACTATTGTACGGTCCACGCGGTGCTCTCGCTGCGAGAAGAAGGCATAGAAGCGCACATCATAAATAACAATCCTGAGACGGTTTCAACAGACTATGACACGTCTGACAAACTCTTTTTCGAACCCCTGACGCTAGAAGACGTGATGAATATCATTGAAAAAGAGGAGCCGCAAGGCGTTCTTGTGCAATTCGGAGGCCAAACTTCGGTAAACCTCGCGATCCCTCTCGAAAGAGAGATGAAACGCAGAGGGTTTTCGACAAGAATCCTCGGCACGTCCCCCGATTCTATCGACATTGCCGAAGACCGAGATCGGTTTTCGAAGCTATTGGACCGGCTTTCCATACCCCAGCCGGAGAGCGGTTCCGCGACCTCGCGCGAGGGTGCAACCCGTATCGCACGAGAGATCGGTTATCCGCTACTCGTCAGACCTTCATACGTCCTCGGGGGCCGCGCTATGGAGATCGTTTACGACGAGTCTCAGTTAGACCGTTATATCGAGGAGGCGGTGAAGGTATCGAGACAACACCCGGTGTTGATCGATAGGTTCTTACAGCACGCTGTCGAGGTTGATGTCGACGCGGTTAGCGACGGAGACCACGTTCTGGTACCTGCCATAATGGAGCATATCGAAGAGGCGGGGATTCATTCTGGTGACTCGGCGGTCGTCATCCCAGCTCAATCGATTGACGACGAGACGCAAGAAACCATTAAGGACTACGTGACGAGAATCGCCAAGGCGTTGAACGTCGTTGGGCTCATCAACCTTCAGATGGCGATAAAAGACGGTACAGTCTACGTCCTTGAAGCGAATCCGCGCTCGAGTAGGACGATCCCATACGTGTCAAAAGCCACAGGCTTGCCGCTGGCAAAGATCGCCGCCAAAGTGATCATGGGACACAGCTTACGAGACCTTTGTCCGACCGAGCCAAAGATGAAGCACGTTGCCGTGAAAGAGGTGGTGCTCCCATTTGATAAGCTGCCCGGCGTAGATCCGATATTAGGCCCTGAAATGAAGAGCACGGGAGAGGTCATGGGCATAGACTACGACTTCGGAAGGGCATTTTACAAGGCAGCGCTCGCGAGTGATAACGAACTCCCGCTTTCAGGCACCGTGTTTATTTCGGTAAGGGACGAAGACAAACCTGAGTTGTGCAGCATCGCAAAATCGCTGCACAAAGCCGGATTCAAATTATTGGCAACGCTTGGCACAGCAAACTATCTGCGGGAGCACGACGTCGCCGTTGAAAGGGTGCCAAAACTTACCGACAGCCCAGAGCTTCTGGACATGATGCGCAACGACGGGATACAACTGATAATCAACACCCCGACTTGGAAGCAATCACGACTCGACGGAGAGGTGCTGCGACGTGCAGCTGTTGATCATAGCGTGCCGTACATAACAAGCGTCCAAGGAGCTCGAGCGTCGGCTGACGCTATTCATACCATGCTTGAACGCTACGATACGCCTCGCGCCCAGAATCTCACAATCAGGCCTATAAACAGCTATATTAGCGATTTGTGGCCACAAAGCTGACAGTCAGGTTATGTGCTGCTTCAATGGGGCGGCGCGGGCGAAACGGGTGCTTAAAGAACCGCGTCGCTTGTCACGGCGCCGCCAATTTCTGCACCTGCAAGCGGCTGTTTGTTTCGGAAGAGTACAAGCAGCTAGGTATTGATGCGGTTGATGAACTGACTATCATGCGCTTGTTAGCGTCTTGCTGTCTGCTAGAGACGACCGCGTCAGGTCTCGCTTGGTCGAGCGCGGCGAACACTATGCATCTGCCACTGCAATGCATTTACAGGCTAATAATTGACGCTCCTTCGTTAATCCGCAGTGAAAACGCTTTTAAGCTCGCGCGTGTAACTGTGAAGCGATATTATGCAGCGAAGGTTTGACGCAGTACGAACCAATAGCGCGCTCCAAAACCTTTGGACACGACGAGCAATCGCGTTTGTCATGGACTCGCTGGTTCTCCTGATCGTGTTCGCCGTGTTGAACGCCGTGTTGGCAATTGTTTTGTTAGTGCCTTTGTTGGTCTTCAACGCGAACGCGTTTGGCGGATTTTTTTCAGGATTTTCGGCGATATTCGGCCTCGTTATCGTTTGGGGGTACTATGTCGCATTGGAAGGGTCTGCTGGCGCGACGATCGGCAAGCGGTTTATGGACTTAAAAGTGAGACCGCTCAGAGGCAGCATGAACTATACAAAGGCTTTCGTAAGAAGTTTCACGAAAGCGTGGCTTCCTGTGTTCGCGTTTCTATTCGCATTAGATCTAATTATCGGCTTCCTCTCCCAGGGAGATCCACGACAGCGGTTCTCGGATACGATCGCCGACACCGCGGTAGTTCACGCGCGCGCTTGAGGTAGCCTATAAGACGCGTAAACTGTGGAAGCGGCGCTACTTCGGCGAGGAGGTGGTTGTGATTAACAAAGTTGTGCTTTCATATTCAGGCGGTCTCGACACCTCAGTCTGCATTCCCATTTTGAGAGAGCGCTATCAATACGATAAGGTCGTCACCGTTACGGTTGACGTCGGCCAACCGCAGAGCGATCTGAAAAAAGCAGAGACCCGCGCTGCAACGCTCAGCGACGAGCATTACACAGTCGATTCGAAGGAAGAGTTCGTCGAACACTACTTGTTTCCGTTGATTAAGGCAAACGGCAGCTACGAAGGGTATGTCCTCGGACAAGCCATTGCTCGACCCCTCATCGCAAAGAAAGTGCTTGAGCTGGCCGACCGCGAGCGTGTCTCAGCTATAGCACACGGTTGCACCGGAAAAGGCAATGACCAGCTGCGATTCGAGGCCGTTTTCCGCGCGTCAACATACAAGATTCACGCACCGATGCGCGAACTCAATCTCACGCGCTCCGAGGAAATTGAATACGCGCTGGAGCACGGAATTGACGTGCCGACTACGTTTGAAAAACCGTACAGCGTAGACGAAAATCTCTGGTCGCGCTCCGTCGAAGGAGGTCGCCTCGAGGATCCCGCCTGTATCCCGCCGGAGGACGTCTACAAATGGACGACAGCTCCGACGAAAGCGGGGACCCAGCTCCGGTTGAACCTCGATTTCGAACGAGGCATCCCAGTCTCAATAGATGGAAAGCACTTAAGCGGCTTGGAGCTCATTAGAGAGCTTAACGAAGTAGCAGGCAAACGCGGAATCGGACGGACCGACCTTATGGAGGATAGGATCCTCGGCCTCAAGGCCCGAGAGATCTACGAACATCCCGCAGCGACAGTCATTCTAACAGCTCATAAAGATTTAGAGGCGCTTGTGCTGACACGAAAGGAGCGGAAGTTCAAGGAGCTCGTCGATTCGGCGTGGGCTGAGCTTGCCTACGAAGGCTTGCTGGACGAGCCGCTCTGCGCGGCCCTTGACGCGTTCATCAACACGACGCAAGAAAGGGTAACGGGTTCAGTCACAATGCTATTGCACAAAGGACTTGCAAGCGTCTGCGCTCGCAGTTCCCCCAATGCGCTGTATTCAGAAGAGCTCGTCTCATTTAACGATAAGTCGCTTGATCAACGCGACGCCGAAGGATTCTCCAAATACCACGGTTTTCAAAGCCGTGCATACCGGAAGTTCGTCAAATACTGAAACAGACACACTCCAAAGGAGAGCGCACATCACGGACGAACCCGATAAGCAAAAAGAGGAATTTAAGCAGTTGCTTCATAATGCCATAGAGCGCTATCGGAGCGTGCTGGAAGAGCTGGCGGAGCTGTAGCATTGGTCGCGTACTTGACACGAGAACAAGTCCGAAGCATACACCACGCGATGATTGAGGCGATTGAAGGCGAGCGTGACAGGTGTCTTCACCCTGGCATTTACGAAAATCTCCTTGCGGGCTGCCTCGACCGCCCACAAACGACCATTCATAGCTATACGCCTTACCCGGACATATTCCTGAAAACCGCTTCGCTAATCGAATGTATCATCAGCACGAATTCGTTCATCGATGGTTCTAAGAGGACCGGTTTCCTAGCGTGCGATCTCTTCCTAGAGCAGAATGGTTACTATATAGATCCAAAAGCACGAATAAAGAGGTTTTTATTGGCTATTGCACAAAATGAAGTTGATCTTGCGACGATTGCAGACTGGCTTCAATCGCACGCCTTACAGAAGTAAATACAAGATCAAACTCAAATCCGCGATATCTCAAACTGTATTAGAAGGCGTCTGCACATACGCTGGGGTTCTATAGCCTCTTGCGCGCCCATATCAGACGCGTTGACGATAACGGCAACTTCGGCAGCGAATCGCGCTGCAACGGCACTGCTCGTTTTACCCGAGAGGTACGGTTTGCCTTGAAACCCGCAGCGTAGGACTTACTGATAGGCTTGGTGTCGGCCTAGTTGTTGGGGTGGGAGTTGGAGTTGCCGTAGGAGTCGGCGAAGGGCTTGGTGAAGGGCTTGGTGAAGGGCTTGGTGAAGGGCTTGGTGAAGGTGATGGCGTAGGGGTAGGGGTTGGGGTTGGGGTTGGTTTTGGAATGACTCGCAGCACGCCTTCCCCTCTTGACCCCGCATAATCGGCGTTGCCCTTGTATTCTGCCAGAATTCGATGCTCTCCTGTCGACAACGCCGAGACGTCGCTGACCGAAAGGTTGTGCGCAGCAAAACCAAAATAGGTGGAGCTTTGCCCAAGGGGCTTCCCATCGAGGTACCAGTACACGACTTGATTGTCAAGACCCTGTCCGTTCGTTGTGTTCAAAACGCAGGAGAGAGAGGTGTTGTAACCGACCATCACCTCAACCGATCTGACCACGAGCACGGAGTTTGCGAGAGGCGAGGTGTTCGTATTATTGGTTTGCCCACCCCCCAAACAACCACACAAAAGCAGCATTATGAGTATGAGCGAAATTACAACAGTCGGTGCTTTTTGTCGCATGGATTACGACTCACTCTGTCGTGACGCCTTCGGCCTGCCTATCTCGGGATGAAAATCAATCAAAAAGCAATTGTTCACTACTTATAAATTGTGTTTGCTGTGGTCGCATTTCGCGCATTTCGGCAACCGGAAATTATCTTCAAAAAAGGGACGAAAAGAAGTGGTACATCTTATCCACATTTTGTTCAATCCGATTTCTCCACGTGTGGTCCACAAAGGAGTTTTAGCTCCTTACAGGGCATTTCGCACACTTCAACCGCCAAGCGAACCTAGATTGTCGCATCCGTTGAATCAAGAGATAGCGGACGCTGCAGACCCGCGATTCCGATTTGTGACGCTAAAAAAAGAAGAGGAAGAGATGACTGCAGAGCGCAATCACCAACGGCTCACGGCCCGCCTCTTAGTACATTTCCGGACCTTCGCCTCCGGGTCCTGGCGTCTCACTGCTAGCTGCGATTATGTCGTCAATTCTCAAGATCATATTGGCAGCTTCCGTCGCAGATTCGACCGCATTTAGTTTCACCCGGAGCGGGTCAACAACGTTAAGAGCCAGCATGTCTCGAATCTCGCCGTCGACTGATATGCCGGCGTTTCGGTCGCCCGATTCGTGAGCGCTGCGAAGCTCGACAAGTTTGTCGAGTGGATCCCCTCCCGTATTTTCAATGAGCGTTTTTGGAATGATCTCCATGGCATTCGCAAAAGCGCGAACGGATAGTTGCTCACGTCCTCCAAAAGTCGTCGCGTAGTCGCGCAGTGCCATCGCAAGTTCAGTCTCGGGAGCACCGCCGCCAGCTACTACTTGGTTGTTCTCAAGGGTCAACGAAACGACTTTTAGGGCGTCGTTGACTGCTCTGTCCATCTCATCGACAACGTGTTCGATGCTACCGCGGAGCAGTATGGAAACTGCCTTGGGATTTTTGCTGTTTTCAACGAAGATCATCTCGTTGTCACCGACTTTTCGCTCTTGCACCAAACCTGCGTAGCCGAGTTGCGAGATGTCCTCCAACGTATCGGTGATCTTACCCCCGGTTGCCTTTTCGAGACGTTTCATGTCGCTCTTCTTGATGCGTCGTCCCGCGAGGATACCCGCTTTCGCAAGATAATGCTGGACGAGGTCGTCGATCCCTTTTTGACAAAAAACAACGTTTGCGCCGCTCGCGATTATCTTGTCGGCAATTGCTTGAAGCCTGTGCTCTTCCTCATCCCAGAATGACTGCATTTGCCCAGGATCGTTGATCTCGATCTTAGCGTCGATCTCCGTCTTTTCAATCTCCAAACCCACGTTGAGAAGGGCTATCTTGGCGTCTTTCACCGTCGTGGGCATAAGCGGGTGGACTTTCTCCTTGTCAATTATTAGGCCGTGGATGAGTTTTGAGTCGTCGATAGATGCTCCGTAGCGACGAACGACGCTGATATCATCGGGGTCAACGGTCTTCTTTCCGTCTACGTCTTCAGCGACGAGCTGCACTGCTTCGACAACGATGTCAGCTATCTTGGTGAGCATCATCTCAGCACCCTTTCCAGTGATGGCCGTCATCGCAACATGCTTCAGCGTAGCATCATCGCCCGCAAAAGCCATTTCATTAAGTAAGTCGGCAGCCTTACGCGCTGCCAAGGTGAATCCCGCGGCGATTACCGTAGGATGCACGTCTTCACCTAAAAGCTCCTCCGATTCCCGCAAGAGTTCTCCAACGAGCACTGCGGCAGTTGTCGTCCCGTCGCCGACTTCGTCGTCCTGAGCCTTAGCAACCTCGACTACCATTTTTGCGGCTGGATGTTCGATGTCCATCTCTTTCAAGATAGTTGCTCCATCGTTGGTAATAACGACGTCCCCGATGCTGTCGACGAGCATTTTGTCCATGCCTTTAGGGCCGAGCGTCGTTCGTACTGCATTCGCTACGGCGCGCGCAGCTTCGATATTCATGGTTTGGGCTTCCTCCCCTCGCGTTCGGGTGGAGCCCTCCTTGAGTATCAAAATCGGCTGTCCGCCTGCACTAACTAGCTGTCCCGTAGGTCGTCCTGGCATAATCTTCCTCCTGTTAAACGTAAAATGACGTGTTTACATTGCGTGCAGTTCTATATAAAATTGATGCAAGTCGATGCGAACATACGCCGGTGCCGGCCAAACGCCCCTTGCGACAGGCGCCCGCGTCGCTTCGCCGCGCCAAAGTAAGCAAAAAAAAGTCGACGGGACTTCACCGCCCAGCGCGCGATTACTCAGCATCAACTCGTTTCAACTCGCTTATCGTGGCCTCAGGGTGATCGTGGAGAAATAACGCTATCTTCTTCTTATGGATGAGTCTGCAGTCGATGCAGGTCCAGACAACGTCACCTCGAGAACTCACTATCCACTTACCGAGTTGGGAATCCTCACACGGGTACTTCGGACAATAGCAGAATACGCACACTTGTCCTTTGAAATGACAGGGATAGTGTTGGCAATCTTCTCCTTTAGGCAACCCCTCAGGTTCGCTCAAGCGCTCCCGTCTCTTGAGGTCTTCAGGATACTCTTCCTCTTCTGTATGCTCCATTTCTTCCTACGAGAGTGGCGCCGGCCGTGTATCGCTACCATACCTGTCATCTATCACGCAGCGCTGCGTCTCTTCACTAAGGCGTGTCACCCCTATTTATGAGCTACGACGGTCGGACACATTGTCGTCACAGATTCAACTATTGATTTATATTATAACATTTATCAGTATTTAGAGGTTTGAAACATGCCTATTGGAGATGTAGAACTTAAAGAACTTAGGAAAGACATGGGATTCTCGCCGGCACTTTTGAAGCTTATCTATGAGTCGCATCCGAAGATGTTTGACGTCATCTATAACATGGATAAATCGCTTTTGAGCGACGGAGCGATTTCAGCCAAAACAAAGAGGCTAATCGCCCTTGCAGTCGTTTCTGCAATGGGCTGTGAAGCGTGCGCAACCGCGCAGATGAAGGCTGCTATGAACATGGGCGCTTCGCGCGAGGAGGTATTAGACACACTGGGGGTCCTTGTGGTGACGGCAGGCATACCAGCTGTCGCAACGGCTCGTGAAGCGCTCAGGAAGTGCTGCGAACTTCCCGAAGAAGACTGGGGCGGAGAGTAGACCGGCTGCGCTCGCATCTTCCAAGTAACCACACGTTGCTTGATGTGTCTCTCTCTGAGCGTGCATCAAGCAAATATTTTAATAGCTATATTTTCATAATAATATATAGCAAGTTTTTTGGAGTGCTCCGCAAAACGGGGCAAAAATCATTATCAAGAACCAGCTGAAGGGTATATAGATGGCCGCAAAGCTCGGTATGACGATCAAAGTGAACGCCGTGCTAATACCAGGTCTGAACGACGACCATTGCACATAATAATACTCTGCACGATAAACAATTGACTCATGAAAAACCCTTTAGAGCGGTAAGGGTGTTCTGAGCTCACCCACGGTCGACTCTATGGAGAGAGAATCGCCTGAGAGATAAGGATGATCCCTTTTTTTATCAATAATGAAACCGGCAATCTTTCAAACAAATGGGAAAACAAAGTGGTTAAGGGTGAAGTGGATCACTCTATCGCAATTGAACTTTATTTAAACATTCACAACGCACGTAGTGGTATTGACTATGTCTGATGAAATAAGAATTGCAGATGTCGCAGGTAGTAAAGTCCTGTGGGACCCGTCACAGATGCGCAAGATCCAGGAACACCCCTGCTTTTCCGAAAAAGCGTGCCACACATTCGGGCGGTGTCATGTTCCGGTAGCACCCAAATGCAATATCCAGTGTAACTACTGTATTCGTGACTTTGACTGTGTGAACGAGAGCCGCCCCGGTGTCACAACAAAAGTACTCAATCCTGATGAAGCTATGGAATTGGTTAAAGAAGTAATTGACAAATATGATTATATTAAGGTCATAGGGATCGCCGGGCCGGGTGAGCCGCTCGCAAATGAAGAGACCTTTGAAACGCTTCGCCGCCTTCACGAGCAGTACCCCAATGTTATCAAGTGCCTCAGTACAAACGGACTATTGCTCCCCGATAAGATCGACCTGCTCCAGAAATATGATGTGGGTAATGTCACCGTTACCCTTAACGCCATTGACCCGGAGATCGGCGCAAAGATCTACGCGTTTATTAATTACAAGGGCAAACGCTATACGGGGATCGAAGGTGCAAAAATTCTCCTCTCCCAGCAGTTAAGAGGCATTGAAGAGGCGGTAAAGCGGCATATGATCGTGAAAATCAATACGGTCTATATTCCGGGCATCAACGACAAACATATTCCGGAGATTGCGAAAAAGGTAGGCGCAATGGGTGTGTATACTCTCAACGTTATCCCCCTTATTGCACAATACAAGTTTGCCGATATAACGCCGCCAACAATGGAGATGAAGCGCAAGATGCAGGATGAATGTACAAAATACGTAAAACAGATGCGCCATTGCCAGCGGTGCCGGGCAGATGCAATCGGAAAACTTGGAGAGGATATTCAGTCCTGCCTATACGAAAAAACATAATACTTTTTTAAAAAATTACAGCACAAGTGTCCCGTTTTGAGACAAAGAAAAAGTAACCGGAACCATCATCGCTGCAAATTTGCACCCAGACTGGATGTTGATTGTCAGTCATAGCGGTTTAATTCATCGATAACCGTGATGGAGGAAATCGCACGAGAAACGAGCAAACGCGGCGCAACGATGATGAATATTATGCCCCTTATTCCCGCCCACAGTTTTGCTGACAAGCGTCCTCCGACGTGCAAGGAGCTCGATGACGCTCGGGCAAAAGCGAACAAGTATTTAGCCCAGTTTACGGTGTGCAAGCAATGCACGGCTGACGCGAGAGGCATTCCCGGACGTGAGAGAGGGTATCAAGACCTTCTGCGATGCCCAGCCCGTGGGTAATCTCGGTACGCCAAATTCCGCTCTAGCCCGTTTGTTCAACGCGATCGACTTTTCGCTCAGAAAAGTTGATCTCCCCACCCATCCTTCTATAAGTGGTGTCTTCGATGTTTGCCCAAATAGAACTCAATGCCGGCCTTGCGGTAGCGACCATAATCGTTATAGCGGTAGCCCTCTATCTGCTCTCCGGGCTTCGTGTGATCTACCAATACGAACGCGGTGTTAAATTCACCTTCGGATCGTTTAGGACCGTCTATCCCCCGGGATTGCGGTATATATTTCCAGCTTTTCAATCGGTCAAGAAAGTGGACTTGCGCGTAAACACCTTAGACATTCCGCGGCAGGAGGTCATCACGAAAGACAACGTTTCGTGCAAGATCAACGCGGTGATCTTCTACAAGGTCGTTGAGGCAGACAAAGCCGTTATCGAAATAAGCAACTACGGCTATGCGATAAATCAGCTCGCGCAGTCGAGTCTGCGAGACGTCGTCGGAACCGTCGAACTCGACACAGTCCTCGCGCGACGTGATGAGCTGGGTGAAAGAATTCGCAAGTTCGTTGACGAGTTTGCGTTGCCGTGGGGGATTCATGTTCTTGCAGTCGAGCTAAAGGACGTCGAGCTCCCCGAAGAGATGAAGCGCTCCATGGCCGCGCAAGCTGAAGCAGAACGAGATAGGCGCGCGCGCATCACGCTTGCGGAAGGAGAGGCGATGGCAGCAGATCGGCTGCTGGAAGCGGCTAAAACCATCGAACAGTCGCCTACAGCTTTACAGCTTCGGCTCTATCAGGCGATGGTTAGAATCGGCGAAGAAAACAATTCTGTTATCGTGCTTCCCATTCCTATAGAAATCCTCAGCGTTTTTCAGAAACTGAAAGAGTAACGGCAGGCCAGTGCGAGCGGTCTAAGTAGGGGCTTACTCGCACTTTTTCTTAGTCTAGATAACAGACCGTCTTATGAGGCTAATTCACGATTTCAACGATCTTGAGCTCGAAAAAAGTTAAAAAGAGCCTAAATAGCAATTTTTTTTGAAAAACATCAGCATTCAGCTAGGCATTCAACAAATAGAAAACTATTAATTATGATATCTGTGTTTAATTACTTTTATGAAATCGAAAGTCGCCATCCTCATTGCTATGGCCATAATCGCTAGTGTCTTAGCTGCCGGCTGCACTTCGAGCACGAACCAGAGCGCATCGCAATCAACATCTGGCAGCATAAGCCACGATGCAGTGCTCCAGGCCGTCATCCGCGACGATCTACAAGCATACAATAGCGCGCAATGGGTTCGGGCGTTGAACCAATCAGTCCAATGGGTCAACGCCACAACCGCGATGGTGACCTACAGAATGAGCAACCCGAATGAAAGCCTCAATTATACAGCAAAGTACACAAAGTTCGGATCTACGTCCGAAGCAAGCGATTATATCAGTTCCATCAGTCAAGGTTACAATGCTTCCAGCGCCGCGCAGCTGATTGGTTTCCCAGCTCTGACAACCGCAAGCTCACTTAATGAACATAAGAACTATCTCAATGTTACTCAACACCTGCCAGGCACGTATGCATACATAAAAATGCAGCGCGACTCGCCAACGGCTCCCGCAAGTTATATAATCCAGGTTGACGACGTGGTGATAACGTTTAACGCAACGTTCAACAGAGCCGCGTCATAATGGACTGGCGAGGGCTTTTCGCTGAAACTCGCGAAAACGCTGAAAAGGCTTATTCATCAACAGGTTCAATTTCAGTTCGGGCATTGGAGATTTCAGTGCATATGCCGGCTTGTGGATTGCACAAGCCTTCGTTCTACCGAGCTCCTCAAGTGCAGGACTACAAAATCCTTACATAACGCTCACGGCTACCGAATTTCTCGTTCTCACTGTGATTGTGAAAAAGGAACACGAAAATGAAACTTAATAACATCAAAAGAAAAGAACGCCTCATTACAGATTCGTATGCTCCTTTAAACATATTAGCAATGAGTCAAGACGACGAGCGAGTCGTACTATCTGCTCAAGATTTTGAGAAGTTGCTCGCGTGTAGGGATGTCGTCTTATTTGCGTTGCAGGGTAAGAAGGACGTGCCATACAGTCTTGTTGAGAAGGTGATGTCGAGCTTTTAGCTAACGCGGTCACTCGCAACCCCGCAAATAGGCAATTTAGCGGTGCGGACTGCTTAGTAGCAACATTAAGCAGCAGTTTGATTCTCTCACGCCGCACACAGAGGTAAATGATTAACGCTTCACGCGCCAAGCGAAGAAACTAGCACATAACCGCTGATTGTATAAAACTCCGTCTAAACTACGATCAACACGAGCACAAAATCGATATCTTTAAGCTGTGTGTAAGATCCAACAATTATGGCAACGTTGAAATAAAGAGGGTTTTTGCTCTTTTCTTGCGCCTATTTATTTCAAGGAGCGCGTCATGGGTAACGAAAAATATTGCCAGAACTGTGGGGCGAGGAATCAACCGTACGCTGCATTTTGTACAGATTGCGGCGACTCGTTCGTCCCGTCTCCCGCATCGGCGCCAACGACTCCCGCACCGCCGCCTCCGCCAGAAGAGCCTTTAGGCGATGAACCATTGTATGCCGCTCCTCCCGAGCCTCCTCGTCGCTTCAAGAAGCGATATATCCTTTACGGTGTGCTAGTCCTTCTATCGCTGTTAATCGTAGCCGGCGCGATATCTGCTTCTCAACAAGCAGCAAACAGATCGATAGCGACACCGACCACCGAAGCATCGGCTTTGGCCACGATCACGCCGACCCCTGAAGTATCAGCAGCCGTCACAGCAACCGCGACGCCGAGCGCATCGGCCACGTCGTCGACCGCACCGTCGCCATCGCCAGATTATACGAGCAGACTGAATACTGTCGGTTTTGGAGCAGGAACCATCAATGCTTCTCCATTTGAAAAGGTGACCATAAACGGGAAACAAGCCTACGTGGGTACGCTCATAAAGGATGGACGCACGCATACCGCGCAAGTCTATCCTATGAACTCATATTCAGAGACTCTCGCCTTTAAGGACCAACTGGTAAGTGCCTACAAATCGCAAGGGTACGCGACCTACCCGAGTAGCGTTGGAGATGCCAACCTCAATATATGGTATGGTCGTTCAGGAAACACGCTTGTCAGCATTTCTGCGATGCCGACTTCACAAATTGATGCGCCGGTAATCTTGGTGCTGACCGACCCACAGGTAAACGTCTGACATTTTGAACACGAGCGCTCGAATCACAATTGCGTGAAAGACGTAGCTTAATTCAGTGGTACAACTACTTTAATAGGTTTGAAATAAACCTGCTTTCAGCATTGGAGCGTACAACGTCCACCGTTTGAAGGCCGCTGATTTCAGCGATTCAGAACTGCTTCTACGTCTTGACGTGCCTCAGGAGTGCGACGATGAACGAAGAGGCGTGCAACCGTCCTCTGCGCTGTGAGGCGCGATCGCCTATGGCTCCGCAACGAAAACGGGTTGCATCCAATCTCTCGATGAGCCGGTGCGGTGGGGCTTATCTTCTTGCGGCGACTTTGCTCAAGTGTATCGCCGATATTCAGCGTACGCGGTTACGAATACGAGAGTAAGAAAAATTGAGCCTCCGACCGCGTATAGCTTGTCAATCGAGTTCATCAGACCGCTGATAATGTCGATGGAATCAAGTGCCACTGTGCCACAAACGACAAGCGGCCCCCAGCGGCGCTGTCGAGCAGCTCCAACTAATCCAATGCTATATAGGGTCGTAACGAGAACACCGAGCGCTATGGCCCATTGAAAAGGAAGCGTAAGCGCGACTCGTGTGTCGGGGACAAAGATCCACCCTATGATCGCTGCAACTTGCGTGGTAATGAGCACGACTAGAACCGTCAGCAGGACAATAGTCACGCTCGCAAATCTCGTCACGATGCCCCCCCTTTGAAAAGTGCATCTTATCGATTTTATTGATTGCTTTAAACTAACACCCGTGCACTCTCAACACCGTATTTGATAGACCGCAAAGCCTCCTGTCAGCTTGTCTCTATCTAGCGTTATCTCGATCTCGTGCTGAAGCTCGCTAAAAGGTACAGGACCGCGGCAATAGCTAGCAAAATGTATCCGATCGCACTGACGGGTGTGAACGCTAATAC
>JBAULJ010000204.1:0-8801 GCA_049578125.1 Halobacteriota archaeon | reverse complement strand
GAGTTGGAAGACAGTTACGTGGCTGAGTGGCTCGACGGTGTTGACTCAATATCTGCTGCCATTTCGAGCTCGATAGAATACGACAGCGGTGAGGAAACGACTTAGGGGCACGTTAAGCACGTTTTTGGGGCCCGATTATTAGCTTTGTCCGCGAACTACTGATTTGAGCAAGACTTCCGTTTTGCGCGCGACTGACTCCCATAGCCAGTATCGTTGGATGAGTTCAATACCTCGTGACTGCATTTTTGAGACGTCTCTGTCCGAAAGGTTCAGAAGCTCAGTCACGACTGACTTAATTGCGGTGCTGTCACCCATATCGAAAAACTTAATGACATCCGAGCCGCGGTCGACAAATCTATGGGCTCCGATATCGCTGGCAGCTACCAAGCAGCCCGATGCGAGACCTTCGAGAAGTGTCATTCCAAATCCCTCAACTGATGAAGCTGAAACGAGAACCCTTGCTCTTGCTAGCAGCGCCTTCTTGTCTGATTCTGAAACAGCACCCGTAAAACGTATGTTCTTGCCGCCATACTCATGTTCGATCTTCTTTCGCAGTTTTCCCTCGCCTACAACGAACGTGCTAACGTTCGAATCAAACAAGGCTTCGCACACAAGATCAACGTTTTTGTATGGAACGTCAAATCGAGCGATACAGACGACGTCAATATCTTTGGGCCCGGCTCGATATTCGTCTAAATATATCCCACATCCGGTGAGTCTGATTTTATGTCGTGGGATCCAGTATTGCAACGTTTCTGAGCTAGCCTTCGAGATCGTAATAACGATCGGGCAGCTTGAAGCGTAGTACAGGCATACCCTCTCTAGTAGACTTCCTTGGAGCCCTCTGGCGAAGCTGCCGCCCTGCAAATCCTGCCACGCTGCTACCCCGCTAGCGAAAGGCAAAGGTTGATAGACGTCGTAAACAAGCGGCACAACGGGCTTCTTGACTCGTCCTAGCAACGTCGACAACACCGGCACAAATGTCTGAGGAACGATGACGTCAAACTCCTCCGACAAGCGCCTCAATTCTCTTGACAGCCGCACAGCAAATCTGAGGTTTTCGGGACGTTTTGCGACGGTTTTTCCGTTATACACGCTGTGCACGGCAAATGGGAAGAGCTCCTTGGGATACCTTGCCTCCGGCATTTCTGACGTCAGCACGGCCACCTCGTTTTTATTCGAAAGCTCACGAGCCAATGCGTAAGTGTTGATTTCGCCGCCGCCCTGTATTTGAAGTTCACCAGCCACGTCGCAGAATGGAAAAAGCTCAGCGGTGAACAGAATCTTCAAGTTGTTGCCTCCACGGGTTGCTACAGCAAAACTTTGAGCTCATACCACGTGTATGTGAAAGACAGCATAACTTAATAAAGGTTATCAAGCGCGGGTAGTGCCTTAAAAATCGAAAGACCTGCAGTAGGATCCGCGACCTACGTTATGTCAACGAGTGATAGACGGCGCACAGTTTCTTGCATAAGTCGTTCCAGTCAAAGTGCGCCGCACTCTCTTTTGCGGCGAGGCTCATTTTCTTTTTATCAGCACGTAACAGTGCTTCCTTGATCGCCTCAGGGACGGGATCGACGACAAAGCCGTTAACGCCGTGATCGACTAGGTCTTGCGCGGCGTTGTTCTTTGCGGAGCTTGTGATGACGGGAGTGCCACACGCGAGCGCTTCAAGTGCAACAATCCCAAAACCTTCGCGACTCGATGGCAAGACCAAGGCGTTTGCCGCTTTTATTACTCCAATGAGCTCCTCGTATCTTAGGCTAGATACGAACGTGGCGTTTACTTTGAGCTCGCGCGAAAGCGCCGTCAGCCTTTTTAGCTCAGGACCGTCGCCAACAATGCCTACGGTCATTCCTTCCGGCACTGCCTGCATGAGGATATCCGCGTTTTTCTCAGGAATAAGTCTGCCTACGAACAAGACGTCGAATGAGCGCTCCGAAGGTGCGACAGAATCGATCCACTTGATGTCTGCGCCGTTTGGCACCAGTGCCACCGCCTTCGCTAGACCCGCGAGTCTTTCTTGAGTGCTTTTGGACACGGCGATTATTTGGTCGGCTAGTTTGACTGCAGCTTTTTCCGTAAACTCGCCGAATGCTCCGAGTCTGCCGAGGTATTTATACCAGTAGTCGCCCCAAAACTCGTGCCACGTGATGACAAAAGGCACACCCCTGAGCGTCGAAAAAGCTCGTGCAGGAAAACATTGTAGGTACGGAAATTGGCTGCAGTCGATGACATCAAGGTCGTAGTGGAGTATCGGTCGTAAACTGCCTGCAAATCGCAAAGCTTGCGCAATAGATCGCCGATCGCCTGCGTAAAGGCGCGACGGCTTGCAGATACCGTGTAAGGTCATTCCGTCCATTTCTATGTCTTTGGCGCCCTTCCACCATTTCATTCCAAAAACGTGCACTTCATGCTGGGCTGCCAAACGCCTTCCCATCTCAAAGATGCGTTTTTCTGCGCCGCCCTTGACGAAAGGGTATACTACGTCAGTTATGTAAGCTATTCTCATGAGGTTTTCTTATCTTCGCCGCAAGTTGGTCAAGACTATATCTGCGAGCAAGCCAAAAAGCACTATCTGCAAGCCTGTTAAAATGAGCAGAACAGACAGAATAGCTCCCGCAAAACGCGTAACAATCCCAGTATTGATATACTCAATGAAGATCCCTGCGCCGTAACCAAAGCCAATGAGAAGCAGAGCTAAACCGATCGGCAAAAAGATTACGATCGGATTGTAATCCCGTACCAGGCGAACGGTAGTGAACAGAATACTCAAAGCGTCTCTAAATGGGTCCAGTTTTGCTTGGCCGATTCTTTTTCTGTATCTAATCGGAACCTCAACCATGACCAGACCTTCTTTTTGTGCCTCAATGATCATTTCGGTTGCGAAAGGCATGTCAGGTGATTGAAGCTTCAGACGATCCAGTGCTGAGCGTCTGATTGCTCTCATTCCTGACTGAGAGTCGGTTAGCGGGACGTGATATAAGATTCGTACAAGGGCGGTGAGCATTCGGTTGCCGAGTGCATTTCTTCTGGTCATCGCTCCTTTGTCCATAAGAGCGAATCGACTCCCGATAACAAAGTCAGCGTTGTCGCGAATAGGCTGAAGCAGAGCTGGAATGTCATAGGGGTCATAAGTGTAATCGCCATCCAGAATGACGACTGTGTCTGTGTCTTTTGATATGTGCTTGAATCCTGTAATGTAAGCATCCCCGTAGCCGGTTCCGGTTTGGTGGACGATCTTTGCTCCAAGCTCTGATGCTCTTAGTGCCGTTTCGTCTTGGGACTTGTCCACAACGATTACTTCTATGGTCTGTTGTTTTAGCGCGTCGAAGACATCGTGAAGGACACCTTCGATCGCCGGTTCGTCCATCGTCGGTATAACTACAGAAATTTTCATGTATGTCCGCTCACTATAAGCCGGCTAGGTTTAGTTTAGTCTACTATTTAACGTTAAGAACATATCGTTATCTATTGCTCTGCTGTCAATCTTCCTAAGTCAAAATAGCGGTTCAAGGGTGATTGCGAGCGAGCAGCAGTGGGCAGCCCGAGTTTAACGACGGAAGTTAAGTGTACGCTTCTACATCGGGCATCTGACAACCTGTCTGAAGAGCAAGAGCAATGGCATCGGTTTATCTGGAGACATATGGCTGTACGCTTAACCAAAGCGAAAGCGAAGAGATGATGCATCAGCTGGAAGGTCACGACGTGGCCAAATCGGCGCACGATGCTCAAGTCATCGTTCTAAATACGTGTATGGTTATTGAGAAGACTGAGAAGAAGATCCTGAAGCGGATAAGCGCCCTATACAAGCAGTTAGGTGATAGAAAGCTCATCATCAGTGGCTGCATGGTAGGGCCGCTCGGGGACTGGTTGCGGGGCATTTACCCGGGGTTGCAGGTTGTGCCGAGCGATCTTGTGGTATCGTACATAGACGCTCATTTTGCACGTGAGCCTGCGGTGGCGTCAAGATTTAATTTAACAGCCAAAGTGAAGATCGCTCAAGGATGTCAGGGAAGCTGCAGTTACTGCATCGTGAAGCTCATAAAGGGCCCTATCGCAAGTCGAAGCATCGAGGCTGTCACACGGGACGTCGAACATAGGATTCAGCACGGCGCGAAGCAAGTATTTTTGACAGCGCAAGACGTCGGAGCGTGCGGACTAGATAGTGGATACAGGCTTCCTGATCTTATCGAAGCTCTATGCGAGCTTGAACACGAATTTAAACTCCGTATCGGGATGATGAACGTCTCATCAATCCACGATATCGTCGAAGATCTGGTGCGAGTGTTTAAACATCCGAAAGTGTATAAGTTTCTGCACTTGCCGGTGCAGTCGGGTTCTGACAGGGTTTTAAAACGAATGGAGCGGGGGTATGCGGTGTTCGACTTCAAGCGCATCGTCGCAAGATTCCGTCGTGCGTATCGAGATATTACCTTATCGACTGACTTCATAGTAGGTTTCCCGACTGAGACGGAAGAGGATTTTCGTGCGACGATGCAACTACTGCGAGAGGTCCGCCCCATTAAGGTAAACATCACACGTTTTTCACAAAGAAAGGGGACCCCTGCTTTCGTTTTGGAGCCTGTCACAGGCAGAGTAACCAAAGAACGATCGCGAATGCTTACTGCAGAACACCACCGCATCGCTTATCGGCGAAACCGTAAGAGTCTTGGAAAAACCTACGGAGCGCTTGCGGTCGAACGAGGTAAGAACGGAAGCACTATCCTGTATAGCGACAGTTATAGACCAATAGTTGTGGTGCATGAGTTGACGCTCGGGATTCGCTACGCGGTGCTCGTGACTAGAGCCACACCTACGTATTTGGTAGGTACGCTTAGCTGATTTTTTTTGAGAAAACAAGCCCGCTTCTAAGCTATTTTTCGCAAAAAAGCAATAGGATTTTATATCATAACGGTTGTGTATGTGTAATATGCAACGGCCTCGATACCAACTGAGAATCGACTGGATTACATTTATCTTAATATTTGTTATTTCCCTGGTTTTGTACTTGATCCCTTACCTCAGAGAGCTTCTCGTTATAGTAGCTATAGCTGCGATCTTGTACACATTCGTTAAAAGTCTATACTAGCTAAAGGCCTTCTATGCGGCGAACACACCCCCACTATGGGCTTTTTTAGCTTAAAGGCTGCATTGACTCCGGCGAAGGTAGAACTTGTCACCTTCGTAAAAACCGCCATGCAACCGTGATTTTAGAACCAAGGACGGCTACATATGCGACTTCTGCTAATGCACGTTGACTACATTGAGTACCGGGTCACCAAGGCTAGCAAGCATGCTGAAGATCTGGAAGACTCGCGCAAACAGGCGCGAATGGAGGAGGCCCTAGTCGTGTTCGTCGCTGCAGAACGCAGTGACGAGACGAGCATTGACGAAGTGGCAGCCGATGCCGTAACTGCAATTTGCGACGTCGCGACCAAGGTAGCCACAAAGAGGATCATGATCTATCCCTATGCTCATTTGAGTTCCGAATTGGCGTCGCCTGAAACTGCTGTCAATATCTTGCAAAAGATAGAGTCTCTACTTGCCGGCTATGAAGTACAGAGAGCGCCATTCGGATGGTACAAATCGTTCAGTCTGAAGTGTAAGGGGCATCCTTTAGCTGAGCTATCGAGATCTATTCACCCAGAGGCAAAACCAGAGAAGAAGAAAGTCGATAGAGAGTTTTACGTGCTCGATCCTAGTGGCACGTTAACTCCGGCGACTGCATTCCACTCATCGGACGCTGAATTCCAGGACATTATTAGTTACGAATTGGGACAACACGCTCTCTACAGCACGGACGTGGAGCTGCCCCACATTAAGCTGATGAAAGAGAAGGAGCTTGTCGAGTATGAGCCGCTGTCTGACGCAGGACACCTTAAGTGGCTGCCTAAAGGAAAGCTAATACGCGACCTTCTGATCGACTATACTTACCTTTTGTCGGTGAATTACGGCGCCATGCCGGTCGAGACGCCTGTTATGTATGACCTTTCGAGCAGAGCGGTTAGTGAACACGCGAGTAAGTTTGGGGAGCGACAATATCGATTGAAAGCTGGTACGCGTGACATGATGCTCAGATTCGCCGCGTGCTTTGGCATGTTTAGCATGATGAGTCACATGCACTTGACCGCAAAAGACCTCCCGTTGAAACTCTATGAGCTTTCGACTTACTCCTTCCGCTATGAGCAGCGTGGCGAAGTGATCGGCCTCAAGCGTCAACGAGCGTTCACCATGCCCGACATGCATACGGCGTGCCGAGACATAAGCGAAGCGAAGGGGTTCTTCATAGAGCAGCTGAGACTCGGGTTTCAATCGGGTTTAGATCTAGAGATTGAGTATGAACCTATATTTCGCAGCACGAGAACATTTTATGAGGAGAACAAGACGTGGATCGAGCAGATGGTGCGCGAGTTTCAGCGCCCGTTCCTGATCGAACTCTTGTCAGAGCGCGTTCATTACTGGGTTTGCAAGTGCGATCTCGCAGCGTTGGATACCTCGCGGAAACCAATCGAATGTCCTACTGTCCAGATTGACGTGGAGAGCGCGGAGCGGTTTGATATAAAGTATTATACTGAAACAGGCGAAGGCTGGCCTATTATTCTGCACACGTCGCCGACAGGGGGGATAGAGCGAGTGCTTGGCTCGATCCTCGAAGCGCAGGCGCTTGAAAGCGTGCCCGCCCTACCTGTGTGGCTCGCACCAACGCAGGTAAGGATTATTCCGATTTCCGAAAAACATCTTCAATATGCAGAAGAAATATCAGGCGAAGTTCAGAACGCGAAGATTCGTGTCGACATCGACGAGCGCGATGAGTCCGTCAGTAAGAAAGTAGCCTCTGCTGGAAAAGACTGGGTACCATACGTCGTTGTCATAGGCGAAAAAGAGCAGCATGAAAAAAATCTCACTGTTACGCGGCGCATCGGGGGGGCAAAAGAATCAATGTTTGTGAACGAGTTGATCGATGAGGTGCGCCGAAACACCCACGAAATGCCGTATCGGCCGTTACCTTTACCTCAGATGCTCTCCAAGCGACCAAAATTCGTTTGAATGCACTTGGTATGCCTCTGTTCTTTTAGTGTTGCTTGCGCCATCAGTCTGCCATTGGGTGTGCTGCTCAAGGCTTCAGAACGTGTCGTCTTGTGCGTAGCTCCTTCCCAACTTTAGTGCAATTTCTGCCTGTTTCAACTCACGTCCGAGATACCCTGCGTGGGGTGCGGTAGATACCAGTTCGAGCTCAAAAATGGCGTCGAGGACACTCTCTGCAGAATTGCCTTGGATTGTTGTTCCTGTGTCGTGCCGTGCAAAGATCGCCCCGTCTTTGATACCGATCACGAAGTTGCCTGAAGGGTCAGGCGTCCATTTCGCAGGATCGAAGTCCTTTGCGTTAAAGACGTTTCTGCTCGTGACTGCATATTCTGGTCTGCGCCTGCGTTCTTTCAGCATGAGAAGATCAATACCTAGATCCTTAGGTGAACCCCTTTTGAACTGCGTGAGCTGCATCATCTCAGCCGCGATCTTAAGTTCTCGCACGCTACCTTTTGCTTTGTCGCTGTGCTCAGGCGTAAAGAGTATGTTAACCCCAAGCTCCATAGCGAAGCCCGCGAGCAAAGCGTTAGCGCCGACCGAATCAGCTTCCATGAGTTCCACGATGTTGCCCACGCCGAGAAATAGTGGCACACGGCTGAGAGATCGCACGCGGCGGTACTCTGCCAGTGAATCGGCAGCTCCGACGCCAATCGGATATAGCACAGGATCAGCAATGATTTTCCTAATATGGTAGCTGTGTGCGAGAGCTACGGAAGAGCACACGTCGCCGTTGTGCGGCAACACTACAGTGGCAATATCTTTCTTTGCAACTAGAGCGCCGATCTCGCGGGCGTTTTCTGCCGTAAATGAGAGAACTAATTCTGCTCCAGCGTCTATTGCAGCGCCTATAAGCGCCGGATCTAGGCTGTCAACGCTCATTGCGACGTTGTGCGGACTGGTTACTTCTTTGACATCGGCAAAGGTCTGCTTCACCTCGCGCTCTGTGGTTCCAACGGGTATACCGATATCGATGATATCAGCACCGTTTCGTATATGTTGCTGAGCGATGCGTTTCGCGTCTACAAAGGGCGCGTCTATTATTTCTCCGAGCACCTTCATTCGAGAATTGCCGCCTATTTTTTGGTCGCGAATCTTGAAATCATAGCTGGCGGATCTCTCGAGCTCCTGCAGCAGTCTCAAAGCGTCATTCTTGCGTTTTTCCAGAATGATGCGATCGGCCGACTCACTAAGCGACAAACGAGATTCATCAAGGGAATCGAGCACCAAGCTGAGATCATACGCTTGCTTCGGGCCCAGAGCAATTTCAACGTTTAGCTCATCTGCGAGAGCACCAAAACCGGTCGTGTTAGAAGCACCAGGAATCAAGACCACATCGTACGCTCGAGCCCGCCGTCCCACGTGCTCGACGTACGCTTTCTTCAACAAAAAAGGCGTCATCAGCGCCGCAATGTCGATATCTAAAACAAGTACATCTGCAGCTGCGCCTACAGTCTCTTTAACGACTCGTTCTGCGCAGCGACCGGTTGCCACTAGCACTCGTGCAATAGGTTTTCACCTTCAACTACATACTCTTAATATATTATATCACAATTACTGATGGCATGCGGCTTGACCTGCACATTCACTCGCAATTTTCTCCTGACTCAAATAGTACAGTCGAAGCGATACTCAAACAGGCGCAAGAAGTTGGTCTTGACGGTGTGGCGATCACTGATCACGACTCCGTTGAGTCTTTTTTTGCTGCATCGGAA
>JBAULJ010000203.1:0-6837 GCA_049578125.1 Halobacteriota archaeon | reverse complement strand
CCTCATGAAAGCACAACGATCACCCTGTGAGATAGCAGTCTGGCGTATCCTCCCCACCATCCGCTGCGAGACTGCTAAACAGCTCGCAAACCTAGGCTTATCCCAGAGGATGATCTCAGAGCGTCTCGGCATTACGCAGCCTGCGGTCAGCCAGTACGTAACGAGCAAGAGGGGGACGACGATCGCCGTTAGCGCCGGAACTCGAACCCTCATCCAATCGCTCGCCGAAGACGTCGCTAATGGAAAAGACCTTAATCTCAACGAGCGGATGTGTGAGATATGCACGTTCATCCAGGGCGATGAAAAGCGCATGACTTTGAATCGGTAACCATGAGAGACCGTTTGAGACGACTGAAAGAGGAAAACGACGCGGTTATTTTGGCGCACAACTATCAGCGCGGTGAGGTGCAAGATGCCGCTGACTACGTAGGCGACTCGTTTGAGCTTTCAAAGATCGCATCTGAGATCAACTGTCGCGTGATCGTGTTTTGTGGGGTTGACTTCATGGCAGAAAACGCTGCCATCCTCTCGCCGGAAAAGCAGGTCTTGCTTCCCGTAAAGGAGGCGACGTGCCCGATGTCGCACATGATCACCCGAAACGACGTGCGACAACTGAAGAAGCGCTACCCGGAAACGCCCGTCGTGTGCTACGTCAACACGTCGGCTGACGTCAAAGCTGAATGCGACGTATGCTGCACGTCGGCAAATGCCGTAAAGATCATCAATGCGCTTGACGTAGACCGAATTCTCTTTATTCCGGACCGCAATCTCGGAGACTATCTGGCGACGAAGACTGACAAAGAGATTATTTCATGGGACGGCTTCTGCCCGACACACCAAGTGATTACACTCGGAGACGTGCTCATCAAGCGGCAGGAGCAGCCGGACTGCGAGATCGTCGTGCATCCCGAGTGCCGACCTGAGGTGATTGCGGCAGCAGATTACGTGTACGGAACCGGGGGCATGTTGCGTCACGCGGCGAAAAGCACCGCGCGCCACATCGCCATTGGAACCGAAGTGGGCATGCTCCATCGACTTGCGACGCAGGAGCCGAACAAGGAATTCTCTGCACTCGCCGAAACCGTGTGCCCAAACATGAAGCGCACGCACCTTATAGATGCGGTGCGAGCCCTCGAACAGAAGAGGCATCGCGTCACTGTTCCCGAAGACGTCCGCAAAGACGCTAAAAAAGCGCTGGACAAGATGCTCGAGACGGGCGCCTAAGTCTGGCCTGACGATCGGATTCCATCTGTGGCGATAAATCCGCTCACAACGGAAACTGGCGTGCGTGCGCGATGTGCCCAGAAGGCCTCTTGTGCGATGCAAGGAGTGTTAAATCTTATGTATAGCGAGAAAGTCATGCTGCATTTTATGAACCCGCACAATATGGGGGAGATCGAAAACCCGAGTGGGGTCGGAGTCGTCGGCAACCCCGTGTGCGGGGACCTCATGCAGATTCAGCTCAAGGTGAAAGATGGGATTCTCAAGGACGTCAAGTTCAAGACGTTCGGCTGTGGGGCAGCCATCGCGACGAGCAGCATGGTGACGGATTTGGCGACCGGAAAGACGATCGAAGAGGCGCTCAAGATCACGCGAGAAGACGTCGCCGAGAATCTCGAAGGGTTACCACCGGTGAAGATGCACTGTTCAAATCTCGCAGCGGATGCACTTCACGCGGCAATTGAGGATTACCTGAAGAAAGAGGGGCGCGGCGAGTGGCTCAACGGAAAGAAACGGGCTGCAAAGAAAAAGACTGGAACAAAAAAGGGCGCGCGTCGGCGGCGGGCCGCCTAACGCCGCATGTTATCCCTAACTTAACCTGCTGCGAGCAGGCTGTCTATTTGCGCAGTGATAGGGGCGGTCGTCCCTGGATTGACCCACGGGCCGCCGACTTGAGCCCCGTTTTTGAACAAGACGAGCGTCGGGACTTCGCCGGTGCTCACTATCCATTGCACGGTGACCTTGCCTGCATACGTCAACTGAAGCTGAGTGATCTGCGGCTCGAGCGCTTGGCAGTAGGGACAATCGGGCCGGTAGAAGAGCTGCAGGGTCAGACCTGCCGTCCCTGGCACTGCAGGCGTGCTCGAAGGCGTCGGGAGAGCAGATGACGTGGGAGTCGCAGACGCAAACGGTGTCGCTGTCGGTGTCGCTGTCGCTGTTGGAGTAACTGCTTTGCTGCTTGCTACCGCTTGTGTCGCAGTGTTGCGCGTCGAGGAGTTTTTGGCAGTTGATGGTGTCGGTGATGCGGCTGGCCCACTACATCCAGCGGCAACTACGCAGAAAAGCAATACGGCACACACGGCCAACATGGCTGCTCGTTTTTTTATCAAACTTACACCTCGGCAAAGTGACGAATCACTTCGAATGCAAAAAGACTCGCTTCAACATACATAAGGTTTCTGTCTGAAAACCCGTTTCACGTCACTTTACGGGTTATTTGTCAAGAAATGGGGCTTCAGTCGCCCCTCTCTCCCCAGCCGCTTCACCCTCGCAACCCGTTTCAGGTGTCTACACAAACGCTGCTTTGATGCCAGTAATGATGAACTGCACCCCAATGGCGAGCAGTAGTAGCCCAAGCACACGATTGACCACCTTAAACTCTTTTTCACGGATGCCACCCGCTATGATGTAAGAGTGAACCATTGCGTAGTAAACAGCGCCGATTACGACAAAAATGGCCGCAAAAACAACGGCAATCGCCGGCCAGCCCAGCCCTGCAGCGTCCCCGGTAAGGACTATAACCGTCGTGATTGCCCCCGGACCAGCTATGATCGGGATGGCCAACGGCGTTACCGCCACATCCTCAGCGTAATCCTCGGGGCTCTGTGGGACCGGCTGCTTGGTGTAGGACACACGCGCGTAGACCATCTCAATTCCAATCAAGAAGAGAAGGACACCGCCTCCGATTCGAAGGGCGGCAAGCGTGATGCCAAAAAGCTGGAGGATGCCGTAACCTCCGATAGCAAAGACGAGCAAAATCGCGAGCGCATAAAGAGAGGCATCACGAGCTATCTTTCGCTGGTGCACGCGATCAACGTCCTTTATCAACGAGACGAAGACGAGCACCACCGTGATGGGATCAATGAGAATGAAAATTGAAGAGAAGGTCAATAGCGCAAAGCTTAGCAGATCCATTAACTTCCTCCCCTGATCCAACGTTCATCGTTGACGCAATTGTGCTCAGACTTACGAGCTTTTGCTGAACGTGTGTAGAGGTTCCGCTGCATATATAATGGCATCCTCGGAAATCAAAGCAACAGGGTCAGACAACTACTAAGAGCCCGTTCCTTGAGACGCAGAGCTTGAATACGTCGCGATCAGCGGTCCAAAAAAGCACGTCAGCGATTGTCCTCTCCAAGGGGATGCACGTGCAGAAAGTAGGCCGGTTTGACCTACACCGTCGTCGTGCTGAGAGAACGATCGATAGCCGTCGGTAAGGGCGCCGCTCACAAACGTGAACGCTCGCAGAACTTTTTTTCAAACCAGAAACCTTTATAATGAGCTGCGAAAGTGGAGTACGACGCACGCACCTCGCGTCTTAGGGCCCACACCATGAAAGTACTTGTCACGGGCGCAAGCGGATTACTCGGCAGCGCCTTGCTTAGAGCGGCATCACAAAGCCGCACGATCGCCGTCGCTGCGTATAACAGTCATCCTCTCAACGGCGGCCTGCAGATGGATGTCACTGAACAAGCTCAGGTCCAAGCCGCCATACAGCGCGTTGCCCCGGACTACGTCATACACGCTGCGGCTTTTACCGACGTCGATACGTGCGAAATCGAACCGCAACGCGCGTGGGACGTAAACGCGCTTGGCACCAAGCACGTCGCCGACGCTTGCGAGGAGCACGGCGCGAAATTAGTCTACGTTTCGACCGATTACGTCTTTGATGGGGAGGACGGCCCCTATTCCGAGGACGATCCGACCCACCCCATAAACGTCTACGGCGAGTCAAAACTCGCCGGTGAGCGATTTACCCTGAATCACAGCGACAATGCGGTCGCTCGCGTGTGCGTGCTGTACGGGCCCGACAAACCCAACTTCGTCACGTGGGTGATCGATTCGCTACGCACGAACACGCCTATTAACGTAGTGAGTGATCAATACAACACACCGACGTACGTCGGCAACTGTGCACGCGCCCTGCTGCGCATGTGTGAACTTGACCTTACGGGCGTCTATCACGTTTCTGGGCGCGAACAACTCAATCGATACGCCTTCGCCTGTGCCATCGCCGACGTGTTTTCGTTGAATGAAAAGCTTATTAACGTGACAACTACAGACACATTACGACAGCGGGCGCGACGGCCGATGAACTCCTCGCTTAGAGTTGCGAAAGCCGAACGCGCCCTGGGGATGCGCCTTGCAAACGTGCGCGAGGGTCTCACCCTTCTGCGGGACGAATGGCGATGAAAGGCTTATTGCTTTCCGGAGGCAGCGGCACGCGGCTCCGGCCGTTGACCCACAGCGGACCGAAACAACTGATCCCCGTTGCGAACAAACCCGTGCTCGTGTACGCGCTCGAGGATCTCCAAAGGGCCGGTATTACTGACATCGGGGTCATTCTTGGACTTAACGGCCGGGAACAGGTCATCGAACGGATCGGTGACGGGTCAGAATACAGCGTGAACGTCTCTTATATCGATCAAGGCGCCCCGCTCGGAATCGCACACGCGGTCGCGTGCGCCGAGGACTTCTTGGCGGACGACCCATTCGTCGTCTACCTCGGCGACAACATCCTGCGTCACGGGATTGCCCCGTTGGTGGCGGAGTACGACGAGGGGCACTGCGACGCGGTCATCGCACTGCAGCGCGTCGCCAACCCCGAACGGTACGGCGTCGCGGAACTTGACGCAGCGACTGGACGATTGGTACAGCTCGTTGAAAAGCCCAAAGCACCCAAAAGCGATCTTGCGCTCGTAGGCGTGTATCTTTTCACGACCCCCATATTTGATGCGATCCGCCAGATAGAGCCGTCGTGGCGTAACGAGCTCGAAATTACCGACGCCATACAGAGGCTCATAGACACGCGCCACGTCGTGAGGCACCACGTCATCCAGGGCTGGTGGAAGGACACTGGCATGCCTGAAGATATCCTCGAGGTCAATCGGCTCCTTCTTGACGACCTCGCGCCCCTCATCGAGGGTACGGTCGAGGAGGGGGCCGTAATCAAGGGCCGGGTCTCGATCGGAAAGGAATCAGTGCTGAGACGAGGGAGCGTGGTCGTCGGCCCGACCATCATCGGGAAGAACTGCACCATCGATGCAGGGACATACATCGGACCGTACACCTCCGTCGGCGATAACACGCACGTGTCTGGGGCGCACATCGAAGATTCGATCCTTATCGGAGAGAGCGTCATAACGTGCAGGAAAACAATTGTCGAGAGTCTGATTGGCGATAAGACTCAGATACGGTCGACCGATCAGAAGCTGCCCAAGGGGCATCGTCTCATCGTTGGCTCCGGCTCGTCGATTGACTTGTGAGTGAGCTATTAGGGGAAAGACACAGGAGCGGCGAACTGACTGCCGCGATCCGCCCTCGACGTGTTACCTTGGGGGGCTCAGCGCACCGGACCTCTCGCTGGTGCTCGGTTGGTGCGTCACAAAGCCAGAAGACCGCTATTGCTGCTCGTTTACAGGTCGACCCTCGGTTCGGGGCAGGTCGCTGATGACCTCCCACGAACGGATTGTGAATCGACGACGTCGCTTAGACGCAGGAGTGCGATTGTGTTTGAGCCTTATTTTAGCAAAAGAATTATTACGTGCCCTCTTTATTAGCTTATGGTGATTTATGTGGAGGATAGCAACGCAACGGTAAGCGAAGTCCTCGCGAACTTACAGCAGATTTTCAGCGGCGTTGAATCTTTGGGCAAAGCCGTCGAATTTGGTGACAAGGTCGCCATACCCATCTACCAGTTCAATTTTGGTACGGGCGGCGGCGGCGGCGGTGGCGGCCGCGAAGGGCGGACCAACAATGGCATCGCATTCGGACTCGGCGGAACAATAGGCCCTGTGGCAGTCGTCATTCTTTCAAAGGATACGCCCGGCGCTGAAGGAATAAAGATACACGAGTTTAAGGGCAACAAGCTCGGTGAAGCGCTCGCAGAGCTCATACTCCGTTTATGGGGGATGGTCGAGACGCAAATGGGCAAACGAGAAAAGCTGTCGCCCGAAAAGAAAGACAAACTAATGAACATTTGAGGACCGACGGACAATCAGAGCATGCAGCAGAAAGAAGAGATTAAAAGCCTTTTGAAAACGTGCGAGACTGCGAAAGACAGCGTCGACGCATTTTTGCGCAGCATCAATGATTTTATCGCCGTGGTCGACGAGCTGCCTGCGGTCGCGCGGCCGCTCGTGCGGCGAGACTTGGAGTCAAATACGGGCATGAGCGCCGACGAATGGAAGGCGTTTTTAGAGCGGCTCGGCACGCGCTACAGCTCGATTTATGATGCGACACGGCGCGTGGCTGACGCGTTGGCCAATGAGGGTAACGACGTAGAGGTCGCCGCAGGCATGGAAGCATTGAAAGAGGTTTCCGCCCCACTCATAGAAGGAGCGGATACCGCCATTGAAGAACTAGACACGATGGCGTCATACATGGAGGGGCTTCCTGCAAAGATCAACATGGTGCCCGATGCGTTCCTCAAGGCAGAAGCACGCGACGGACTGATCACCTCTGTGCCTGGACGCGTCGAAAGGGCTCGGGCGCTGAAGGATCTCCTCGCACAGACGAAAGGAGAATTGAGCGCGGTAACTGGGTAAGCGACGGGTCGATAACGCCTGGTTTCTTCTGGCTCGAGGGTTGAGAGAGTTTTTGCTGTCGTCCTAGTCT
>JBAULJ010000202.1:0-3623 GCA_049578125.1 Halobacteriota archaeon | reverse complement strand
CATTGGGAGGACACGTATGCGGACAGTGCACGCATCATCAAATCAATCGTGAAGGCGCGGGCTGAGTTCGAACGACGAGGATTGGCATATCCAAAAGTGGTAAGACATGGATGGAACCTCCCGTGGCAAGGATCGATCAAGTTCTACCTTAGATCAAACGTTGTGGCTGATGCAAGTGCCGTTCCGTATGGAGTCGATCGACATCCGAAAATAGGGGAGCGTGAAATTAACTGGCGTTTATCACAGCCGTATTTCACGAGCGCGGCACACGATTATGACGTGGCATGGGACGGAACTGATAATGGTGACAAAGGACTCATAGAACTTCCGGTAAACCTTGGCAATATCTCAGCCTATGGATTCGGGGAGCATACAAAAATATTGATTGAACGCGTACCTGTGGGAGGTCTGGTAAGCTGCTATATCCATCCACACGACGACTTCTCCCCCATAAGAGAATGGGTGCGCCATCTCAAGGCACACTACGATGTGCAATTTGTCTCTGCCGAGACAGCGTTAGAGATTTACGAAAGTGAGCTGTGAAATACGAACAGACAGAGGGTGATCGTGTAGAAGAAGCGCGACGTGCCAATGCGCGGATAGCGTACGTGTCTGCGCACCCTCTGACGACCGGCGACGGCGTTAAGACGCACGTTCTACTCGAACGCTGTGTAGGCGATTAGGTATGTATTTTTCAAGGACGTGCAGCGTTACAGCGGTGCTGCGGTGGAACCACGTATCCACATAGATAGAGAAGTCGCTATCATGAAGTTTGGTCGCAGCTCTCAGATCAACCAAGCTCACGTGTGAATTGGTTTGGGTATGAGGACTCAAAGGCACTCCGAAAGGACTTTATATTGTCTGAAGGACTGCTTGATCACTGTTTGCTAAGTATGACGCCTACGCACACGTCGGGGGCGTCCAACGCAGGCCATACAGACTACAAAGCGCAGCTCACTAACGAACGGTGGTGTACGTCGGGTGATGGACTACTCGCAGTTAACGCTTACTGCGCCCTGGTGAGTTGGTATAGAGGGGATCGTGATGGTAGATACAGGAGGTGATAGGGGCGCCGCTGGCAGGATTGCAAAGAACACATTTGTCTTGACGGTCGGCCAGGTGCTAAATCTCGGGCTGGGATTTCTATACACCATCTATATTGCCCGATACCTCGGCGCAGAAGGTTTTGGTCTGCTTAGCTTCGCTTTAGCATTCACGGGTGTCTTTAGCGTTTGTACAGACCTGGGTGTAACAAGTCTGAACACGCGCGAGATTGCCCGTACACGGTCGAGCGCAGGCGAGTATCTTGGCCATGCTTCCGTTATAAGGTTATTTCTTGTCTCCATCACGGTCACGTTGATTATAGTAGTGTCAAACCTTGTTGGTTATTCACAACAGACCCTGACCGTCGTTTACCTCTTTTCTGTGTATGTTGGCTTCACGGCGTTTACTGGTCTGTTTTATTCTGTATTCCAAGGATTCGAGAAAATGGAGTACCAAGCTATCAGTCTGATATTGAACGGCGTTCTAATGACGGCAGGCGTCATCGTTGGTGTAACCCAGGGGTTTGGAGTCATCGGCTTCGCGTTTATCTATTCCCTGGTCGCGGCAGTGGTGTTTGTATACAATCTTGTTGCGTGCTTTCGCAAATGCGTGACCCCGCATACGCAGCTCAGTTGGAGTTTTGGCAAAACAATGCTACTGGAAGCGCTTCCCTTCGGGTTATCAGCCGCTTTCGCCACCGTCTATTATTACGTGGACTCCGTGATCTTGTTTTCATTGAAAGGGGACGTCGCAATTGGCTTGTATAACGCTGCTTATAAACTCGTATATACGCTGAGTTTCTTTCCAAACCTCTACTTTGCTGCGGTGTTTCCCGTAATGTCGCAGCTCTTTGTGACCTCACACAGTCGCTTGCAGTATGTCTATGAGCGTTCTTTGAAGCTTATGGTGGCAATTATCCTGCCAGTTGCTGTCGGTACGACGCTTCTTGCAGATAAGGTCGTCTTGCTGGTCTATGGCTCGGGATACTCATCATCTGTCATTATTCTTCAAGTTCTGGTATGGGGGGTTTTCTTTTCTTATTTGAATTGGACCCCTGTCACGACGCTAAATGCAATGAATAGACAACGGACGGTCACGAAGGTTGTCTTCCTGTCAATGGTGCTTAACGTAGGGCTTAACCTTCTCCTGATACCACCCTTGAGCTACGTTGGGGCAAGTGTTGTTATGGTACTCACTGAATTCCTGATTTTCATTCTGCTCTTCCTCTATGCTAGGCGCTTTTTCGATTTCCGTTTGTCGATTCGGAGCGGCGCCAAACTTGCGTGCAGCACAGGCATGGCTGCCGGGGTGGCCATCCTTTGCTCGCCACTCGGCCTGGCGGTTACGGTTTTGAGCGCCGCAGCAACGTACGTTATCCTGCTCTACGTGTCGCATTTCCTTTCAAAAGAAGAATTATCACTTGCAAGAAACGCGATCGGCTCACTTAGGCGAAAAGAAAGCTAACGGCTGATCGTTCGCCGCTTTTGACTCAGCGCTTAATCCGCACAGCATCTAGGAATTCCTTTGCCACGCAGGACGTTCAGGACTTAGCTCTAGGTTAGTCGGATCGACAAGCGTTCCAGCCGACACAAGAATCAGATCGGACTGTTCTGAATATAGCCACCATATATCGATTGAAGCACGAGTTCATTAAAACGAGCGAACCTTTGCGAAGTCAACATACAAAGCTGCGTTGCGTAAATGCTATCAAGGAAGCCGGAAGAAGCGTTTGATGTCCAGTGATGTATAAGCTCGCACCACGACGTGTCGCGGATACGGCGCCGAAATTGCCATACAAAAAGCGTCGTGTATTAACGAACTAGAAGAGGAACAGGGGAAGGAGAGGCGTTAACGACGCCTAACGCTTACAACGTTGTAAGACTTTGTTAACTATCATGCGTTTCTAGGATGCTTTCGTAGAGATTGAACGTTTCATCCGTTGTTCTTTCCCACGTAAAAAGCCGGCTATATCGAAGCCCGCTTTGTACAACGGAATCCCTGAAGTCTTTTGTAAGGATTTCGTGGAAGAGAGTCGCCATATGCTGTTCAGTCGTCGCTTTGATACACTGTCGTCCAACCTCTTCAGGGATGTGCGCATCAGCCCTGATGATTACCGGCACGCCGCATCTTTGAGCCTCTAAAATCGGCAAACCAAAGCCCTCCCAGTCGCTCGGCATGACAAATACGTCAAAAGAATTGTAGACATGGACAAGCATGTCTTCGGGAACAGCGCCGTGAAATTCCACATCATTATTAATACGCAATGCACGCGGCAGCGCATGGAGCGTTCCGCACCCTCGATTACAGTGCCCGTATATCTTAAGTTTAGCATCGATCGTTGGATATTCTTTCTTGAAATGATAAAACGCCTTTATTAAATAGTCTATCCTTTTTCTCGGTGCATGGTTGCCGATGAACCCGATGACCAAATAATCCCTATCATCGCGCGCTTTGGGTTCAAATCTCTCATCAACTCCTAGGCTTATTATCTGTATCTTGCGTTTATGGAAACGAAGTTGTTGTATAAGCTCTTGCTTGGTTTGCGTGGAATTTACTATCACGCTTTCACAGTATCTGCC
>JBAULJ010000201.1:0-4061 GCA_049578125.1 Halobacteriota archaeon | reverse complement strand
GGTTTTTTTGTGAACGTGTCTATGAAGCATGTCTCGAGCGTCACGCCATAACTATCCCTGCATATCCGACCACCGCAGCTGAGTCGCCGCACGTGTCCGCACTAGTTGAATAATCCACAAGTTCTCCCCGTGCGCCGCCCTTGTGCTTAGCGAACTCAATGGCGACAGCTATCGGCCCGAAGCCGCACAGAGAAGTTGAACGAGACCGTGCGAGAAATTCTTGCGTGTTCAGCTCTAAAATGGGTTCTATTACCCATTTATCAACTGTCCTAGCGGCCAACTCTGGCTCGTAATGTGTAAAATCGCTCGAGGCAATAACCACCGTGTTTTCGTCTGCGCCCCTTCGCACTGCGTCGAAAACTCGCTGTATCGATTCGGGTCCTTGAACCCCCATGGTAATTGGGACGATTTCAAAGTCATCGAACAGGTATTGAAGGAATGGCAGTTGAAGCTCTATAGAATTATCCTCTTTGTTTGCCTCATTATCTACGTCGATATCGAGTGCTTCAATGACACCTGAATTAACATCCACTTTTCCGAGGGGAGTAAGCCACGGTTCATTCGATACAGAGACAATAGGGTGATGGTGGTTAGGCCCTATGATAATGTAAGTGTCTGCCTGAGGAAGTACGGAGAAAACCTTTCCTGCGGTTGAACCCGAACAAGCGTAGCCAGCGTGAGGAACCACCGCACTGTTGATTTTACGCGGTTCTGGCTTTTGAATGAAACCGTGCAGGAGTTCTTCCAGCGCTCGAGGGTCACTGGGATACCACGACCCTGCTTTTGCAGGCTTCCTCATTAATGATCTCTTAGATTTCGATTTCGAAATCGTTAACTGCGTAATCCATCTGTTGGCCGCGAAGCTTGGCAATCTCCTGCGCAAGGAGCCAATAGATGAGTGCTAAGGCTTTCCGCCCTTTGTTGTTCGTCGGAATGACGATGTCAATATGCATTGTCATATTATTTGTGTCGCACATAGCGACTACCGGAACTCCGACATCTACGGCTTCCTTAACTGCCTGTGCATCTCCGATCGGGTCTGTGACAACCACTACGTCTGGCTCTGTAAAGTCCCGATACTCAGGATTTGTAAGCGTGCCCGGTATAAAGCGTCCCACGAGCGATTTTGCCCCTATCACTTTGGCAAACATTGTTGCCGGGAATTGACCATATTGCCGTGCCGAAACTACCAATATGCGTGCCGGGTCGAATTTGCTAAGAAATTTAGCCGCAGTTTTTATGCGATCATCCGTAGCCTTGACGTCGAGCACATAAAGCCCGTCTGCTCGAACGCGATAAACAAAACGCTTCATGTCTTCCGTTTTTTGCTGAGTACCGATGTGGACACCGGCAGCTAGGTACTCGTCCACAGGTATGAGTGATTCGTATTCCGTGGTTTCTTCCATCGGTCCACCTTTTGTCAGATCGGTTTATTTGCCATTTTATAGTTTTTTCCGTCAAATAGTTCTTGTTCTATACGTATAAGTTCATTCGTTTTTGCCGTGCTCTGCCTGCCCCTAACGTTCAGCTTTATGAAAGGGGCGGACAAGGCAACTGCGATGTGTGAAGGTGACGCTTCGCAGGTCGTCGAATTATCCGTGAGCACAGCGCAGCTGTGCCCTTTAGACTTCTCACTGGCGCAATTCTCGAAAACGCTCGAAACCGTTCTCGTAGCTGCGATCAATGCCAAATTAGCCCCCCTCTCGTCATTGATGACGCGCGAGCCGGCAATGCCCTTGTCGAGATTCGACTCAGATGCTATGAGACACGTTGCGCCTAGCTCATCGGTCAACTGATTCTGAAATTCATATGCTGCTTCGTCGAATGGGTCTTCAATGTAGTAAAGACCGTATTGGCTGGCAAGGCTCAAAATATGCTCCAGTCGGTCATTTGCCGTCATTTGGCCTTGCTCCTTGAGACTGAGCCTATTTTGTGCCTCTCTCGAGGCTTTGAAATCAACACCTAGCTTGACGTCGAAGCCAAACCTGCTGCTAATTCCTTCTGTGATCGTAGTCAACCGACTTAGAATGTCGACTTGAGCCGGATCTCTTGGCATTTTTGATGTGTTAAACCCACGATAGACGCCTACTGAAGCAGCAATTGCGCTCGCAAATGAACCCGCTCCCGTGGGAATAGCGAAATAATCAACCTCCGCGCCAAAGATCTTCATCAAGGGGTAGGGCATAGAATTGGCAAAGAGGCCGCCCAAGTAGCGATATAGCGGCATTCCTAGGGAAGCCGCTGCTGCATTAGCAACAGCAACCGAGAACGCCATGCTCATACTGGGCAGTGAAAAAACTTTTTGCAGCAAGTCATCAATTTCTGCCTGCTGATTCACGTCTGTGCCGATAAGCGCTGAAACTTGTTCTCGTGCTCTTTTGACTGCCTCGTTTGGGGCCGGGAATGAGCATCGGCCATAGCCGCTGGTCGTGACTATCTCCACTTCTACCGCGTCTGTCGCGTTTACATCGAGTATCGTGCTGACTGATACTGCTTCGATCGAGTTCATCGCGGGGTCCCTCGGCGCTTAATCGTTATCGGAATGACCCCTTTCTTGAGTTCCTCTAGCGCCATGTCGATTGGATCTGTTGTGTTGGACTCTATTAACGTAGGTGCGCCCATGGAAATCTGCAGAGCGCGCGCCCCGACGATTCTGGCCCTTTCATAACGAGTAAGTTCTTTAACAACTTCTTTCAATGACTCTCCTCCTTTCTAAGGGCCCCTGCATGGGGTTGCTGAGATTCGAACTCAGGTTACGGCGTCCCGAACGCCGTAGGATATCCAGGCTACCCCACAACCCCTTGTCATTGATATGGAGCAAAAATATCAACAAGCTCCTTGTGTGTCAGAAGCATCCTGCGACAACAGTATCGTTTTACACCTAGATCATCGAGCACCGTCTTTGGGTCTTCTCCGGCACTTATTCGGTCTTTATATTGATCCCAGTGTTTGGATATCACTGCGCCACACGTGAAGCATCTTACGGGTATCATCGTTCGCCTTCGTCACCTGTAGGATTTTTGTCGTCGCGCGCGCGCTCCTTTGCCGCCAAATTTCTTCGGTTCTTTCTGTCGGTAGTCGTTGACGAGGAGAGAACGATCTTGTTTCAGGAAGAGATCTTTCATATTCAGATCGTTCGTCCAATCGACTAACCCCCGAGCGATTGCTGTGCGTGCTGCATCTGCCTGTCCCATCATTCCGCCCCCCCGAATGGTTACCGTGATATTAAGTTGTTTTGCGACGTCACCGGCGATATTCAGTGGTTCTTGGATCTTCTCTCGGATAAGCTCTGGCTCAACGACGTCCAGAAGTTTCTTGTTGATCCTTACAACGCCTTGTCCTTCTTTAAATGAAGCCCGCGCGATTGATGTTTTACGTTTGCCACTTGAGTTAATTGTTTTTTTCCCCAATTGTCTCACCCTGTTTTTTGGCCCCCAGTCGTTGGGAAATCTTCTCTAAGTCAGTGACTTTGATGGTGCTTAATCTCGATTTGTGCGCGCTGTCGAGCGTTTCCGCATCGACGTTCGATAGCTCAGTCGGCGTACCCATATAAACTCGAAGTCGACCGAATGCCGCCTTGCCGAAAGCTTTCTTATAAGGTAACATCCCCCGAATGGTCCGCCGCAAAATCATATCTGAACGCTTGGGGAAATACGGTCCTTTTTCTTTGGAACCTTTTTTCCGCATCGTTTGGTACTTTGATACGGTGGTATCTGGCGACCCTGAGACGACCGTTCTTTCTGCATTAATGATATCGATCTCTTCTCCTGACAACAACCTGTGAGCTACTATGCTGGCGAGACGCCCGAGTATTAAGCCGTTAGCATCGATTACTGTCACAAATTCACCACTCCTATCTATATCAGCGTATAATCTTAACGTTGCTGCCTTTTGGAGATCCTTGGATGATTTCATCGATCGTCACAACGGTTCCTGCTGCTGCAAGGAGTTTTAGCCGCGCGTTTTCGCTGAAATTGAGCGCAGCTATAGATATCGGATGGTCGATTGATCCCGCGCCAAGGACTTTGCCTGGGACTATGACGACGTCCCCTGAATTCGTA
>JBAULJ010000200.1:0-10237 GCA_049578125.1 Halobacteriota archaeon | reverse complement strand
GTATACGCAGCGTATGCCATGCAAATTGCCTTGTTGACGTCTTGGTGCTGCTGGACAGCCGTCGCATCTTGAGCGTCCCGCTGACGTGATTTGTCGGCGTTTCTGCGTCGAATAATTTCATTAGGTGCGGTTTCAACGATAAGGATAAGTTCTGGCTTTAATTCGTCTAAAACCCACGTAGGCAACCCCGGCAGGTACCCCTGGGGGGTTCGCACCGTTGCGTGCGTGTCAACAACAAGAGGCGTTGTAGCCATCTGTGCTATTGCTCGCGCCGCAGTCTTTTGGAGGTCACGCTGCCGAACCGGATCGAGCTTTCGGATATCATCTCGCACTTTGGCCCAGCCGCGCCGCAGCGCTTCATCTAGCATAACGTCGCTGTAAGTGACCATTTTAAACGGCTGGCCCTGCTCTTCCAGCTTTTCGATGGCTTTTTTTGTAACCGTCGTCCCGCCGCTTGCTGGCACTCCCGTAAGCACTACGACTTTCCGCATTCTTACCCCCGATTTGTGTAACGAACTATTCTAAACATCCTACTTTAACTTGCGCAATCGTTGAGCTTGCAGCTTCGCCCGTTGACTGCGCGTGCTATCTAGGAAGCTTTGGAAATGCGACATTTCAAAAGAGCTTAGAGTTAAAAACGATCGGCCTGCGCGCTGCAGAAATCACTCTCCCAAGAAGCTCCGCAACATGGGATGCATCTCCATTACTTCCTCATTGGCGAGCTCCTCGTAAAGCCTGTAAACGATGCTCACAGCCAACAGCAATGAAGTCCCGCCCACGTTTCCGATAGTCCCAAAAAAACCCGCAATGACCGCAAGGAAGCCTATAAACGCGCCTCCAATGACGGTCACTTTCGGAATGTATCGCTTCATGACGCGTTCAATGATCTTGGGGTCACGACGGAAGCCAGGAATGGACATCCCCGAGCGTTGTATTTGCTCCGAAACAGCCTTTGGCCCCATCCCAGTGGTCTCAACCCAAAAGAGGGCAAATATGACACCCCCAATAACCATCACGGAGATGTCTATTCCCGACCGGAGTGCGACTTGCCATCCCGGGTTCTGGGTTAACCCTGGCAACCAGTTTTGTGGACCATTGATTGGTGCCAAATAGTACATCAGCCCGCTTGTCGGCTGATTACCTACATACGTTCCCACCCAAGTGAATCCCGCATTGTAAAGGAGGATCCCAACCATCTGAATGTTCGCTTGTAGCGCTCGAACTAATATCAACGGCAAAACGCTCGCATACACGAGCTTCACTGGGAATCTGCCGCGCGCACCCCTTACGGAACTGTGCGCAAGCGGGATTTCAATGCGGGTGGTTTCCACGTAAACCACGATGGCAAATATCGCCACCGTGCTTATGATGGCCAAAACGTCTCCACGGAACAGGAGGAAAATCAGTCCCTCAGCGCTAAGCAGCTGCTGGATCGTGAACGTCTGGAAGATTTGAATGAACCGGGGGAGCCACCCCACTGCCAATCCAGTCGTAGGATCAGCTGCCCAGTTGATGGTCCCGGTGACAAGGCCTTGCGAAACTCCGGCCACGATAAACAAGCCGACGCCTGAGCCAATTCCCCACTTGGTGATAATTTCATCTAAGAACAGAACGAGCACACCCCCGATACAGACTTGGATGAATATAAGTAATGAAATGCCTCCGAGCCCCCAACCAGTCGAAGCAGCAAGGGCAGGGTCGGGTTTGAGAAAACCTCCGAGCACTTGAGGTGCGGCTTCTACGATGATCATGACGAAGATGAGAAGCTTCTGGAGCTGTTGATACACTGATTGATCGCGAGGATCGCTCGTGTCAAGCTTTATGATGTCTGCGCCCTTGAAGAGCTGAAGTATGATCGACGCCGTCACAATCGGACCGATACCGAGCTGAACGAGGGAACCTTGGCTTCCCGCCATTATTGCCCTGTAAAACCCAAAAAGGTCTTGGGAAGCGGGTGAAAGTCCAAAAAGCCGGACGTTTGTTAAAACGAAGTATATTACGAGAATGCCGACGGTCCACGTTAGCTTCCGTCTGAAGTGCACGTGCCCTTCGGGCTTGGAGATAGCGGGAAGTCTCTGCAGTAAAGGCTCGATTCTGTCTATTATTGGATGCTCACCCATTATTCACCGCGCTCAAACTGACTACTAGTAGATGGTCACTGTAGCAAACCGCTTATTGCTCTGCGATTTTTGCTTTTCCGCCTGCTGATTCCAGTTTTTCTTGCGCTCGTTTCGAGAAACTTCGGGCTGTCACAATGAGTGGCTTAGTTACACGGCCTTTTCCGAGCACCTTGTCGACATCGAGAGTGATGTAATACTTGCCGGTGCGCACCCTGGCACGCTTCAGTTCCACGAGTCGCTCGGCACCTTCGTCAAGAGCGCCTACGTCAACAATTGCAGGGTCTATTAGCATATTCTGTGGCCTTACGAATCCATAATTACCATAACCCCGACCAAGCAAGAGCTCCCTGACGAAATGGTGCTTACAACCGCCCGCGTGGCCACGCCCTCCTCGACTCCCTGCACCGCGACGGTTTTTATGAGTGCCTCCGCCACACGTGCGACTTCCTCGAAACTTCTTGGCTTTATTTTTCGCACCCATTACCTACCTCATCGTAAATAGCAGCTCGTTGATGTCTCTGCCGTGAAACCCAATTACACCTTCAGGAAACGGTTTTTTTAATCCCTTATGACCCTTGCGCGGCGGGTGGAGCCGCAGCACGGGTTTCAGCTCGGGCACGTCTCGTAGAGTCGCCTTGCCATCCGCGACAGCTTTTGCGAGCGAGTCTATATCATCAAAAGCGGTACGGTCTTTGACGTACGCGCTCGTGAGTCTTTTGCGACCTTCGAGCATGCCCCTTTTTTCAAGGAGCACACTGAGAGTTTCACTATCGACGTCGCCCCAAGCTACGTAATCCTTCACTTTCTGCAGCATGCCGTTGTAGTGTACATTGTCCTCTACGAAAACGCAATGATTAGTCCGGTCAAGATTAAGAAGTTCGAGCGTACGCCTTACGTCCGGCTTCGTCTTTGCGATGCTGCGCATCTTAACAACAGCGTACGTCACTGAGTCCCCCCACCGATTCTAACCGTGGTTGTGCCCTTGAGCGCCTCAAAGGTAGCGCGAGCAAAGTTGATAGTAGTACGCGTTTGTCCTGATGATCTCGTCCATACGTCTTTTATGCCTGCGAGCTCGAGCACTTTCCGTGCCGTGCTACCTGATGCTATACCGAGCCCTCGTGGTGCTGGTTTTAGCGCAACGCTCACAGAGCCCGCTTTGCCTTCGACCGTATAGGGGACGGTATGCGCTTCTCCGCAGCCACATTCCCACGAGCCACAGCCACGATTTATCTTAATAAGATTCAATTTAGCAGTCTCAATTGCCTTTCGTATGGCCGGTCCTGCTTGTAGATCCTTCCCTTCCGCAAAGCCAATATATCCGTCGCGATTGCCGATCGCCACTGCGGCTCGAAACTTCACACGCCGCCCAGAATCCGTCATTCGCTGCACCATGTTTATATCTAAAACCTCGTCGCTCAAATCGGGTAAGAGCATATCAATGATCTCAGGTTCTTTTACAGGAAATCCAGTACTTACAGCATCGTCGAACGTGGTTATTTTGCCCTCATAAACAAGGTGCCCCAATCTCGTCCTAGGTGTCCATCCTTCTATCCTTTCCGCCATTCTTTGCCCCTGTTTCCTCTGTTCATTCACGCGTAGTGCGCTCGAGTATTTCTTGCTTCACCGTGTCCACGTGACCGGGAAGGTCTTTGGGATCGATGCCATATTGTGAAAACCGTGCTAGGTTATCAGTTGCATAAGCAGCGATGTGTTCTCCGCGCGCTCTCTCAGGTGTAGGGGGTGACTCGTGACCAAGCGGAATGTCCAGCCCACCTTCAACGGCGCCCAGCAAGGCGGCGTATATTCGCGACCCGCGTGAGTTTGCGTTGAGACCAAGATCGAGCACCCCGTACGAATAACCAGCCGCAAGCGCGCGACTTGCAAAAAGGATGCCCGTGAGGTACGCAGCAGGAGTGTTACCCGTGGCACCTTTATAGCCGAGCTTCTTAAGATCAAGAGCGCTAGCGGACGTCAACGTTTTATCCCCCGCCGTACTGTACTCGATAAGCTGCACTGTCAAATTGCGGCCGCTTTTTCGCACGACCACCCGAGGCCGTTTTGAAAGCATCAAGCCTAACCGCTTGTGGTAATTCGTCTTTCCTTCGCGGCGACGTCGAAATGGGACGTGATAGCGCGGACCGAAGGCCATTATTCCTGCCTCCTTGCCGCCATTGCGATTTCAATTTGAGAACTCAAAACGCTCACGGTTCGATACTGGCCCCCTTTGGCCTTCCTATACATACGACGATACGTCGTTCGATCCAGCGTGTTATCGTCCCTCAAGGTGCGAAGAGTTCTTCTCTGCGCTCGTATCTTGCGCATCCATCGGTGCTTCTTGGGGGTTCGGGCATTTTTTGCTCCTTTACGGCTGCCTTGTCCAGTTCTGTGCCCTTTCTTGCGCTTAACATCGTTCCCGCGTGCACGCCCGCGGCTGACACCCTGCGCTTGTCTGGATTTGACAGTGCCGTCCTTGATGAGGCCACGAATGTCTTCACGAGTTATGGCGTTCGCAACGTCGGTGAGCTTGTCTGGATTGAGCCAGACTCTACTCACCCCAACGTTGAGCACGTCAGCGGCAATTCGCTTTTGGTTCGAAAGACCGGTCATTCGTTCTCCTCCGTCAGTCTTCCCGACGTCTTTTCCTCTTCCTCCAAGGGCCGACCTTTAGCTCGGGGATTGAGCACCTTCAAACCCTTGGCGAAGGCGCGTTCCAGGATGATCTGCTTCTTGCGAGCCCCCACAGTCCGACCGATTCTCACAGCTTTGTCAGGCTGCACCTCTTCCAGATCAGCGAGGCAGTTGACGAGCACTTCCTCAAATCCCGAGGGATGAAAGCCCCGTATTGCTGTTGGCGCGCCATATCCAACTTGCACGACCGCGCCTTTATCGGGAAACCCTCGCCGCATCTTGTTGAAAAGTCCGCGCGGTTTCCTCCAGCTCGGGCTGAGCTTCTTTTTCTTTTCGTAATCGTCGCGCTTGAACCAGGGTTTTCCGTGCCGCTTCCTGACGGCGAGCAAATGCTTATGCTCGGCGCTGAGGTCCTTGTGTTTGAATGAGGGCAACTCCTGAGCTACTCGCTGCGCAAGGTCGGCTTCGAGACCTGCATTTGTCACGAGCTCATCGGCCGTTACATCCCTAAGATCGTCCACGGTTCGGTATCCCGCACCGATGAGTGCCTTGATCTGATCATCGTTCATTTCATCCAAAGCCTTCATGCGCGCGCACCTAAGCCCTTTTCAATGAGATAAATGCCGTCTTGAAACACGCGAGGGTCGCGTCCCTTGATCCGGGTCGCTTGCTCGATGTTTGCAGCGGTTTGCCCGACGTCTTCCTTGTCGATGCCTGTAACGATTAGCTCGTCGCCTTGAACGACAACGAGAGATTTGCCCATAATTCGAGCATTTCTGGGCTTGCGTTCACCTAAGAAGTTCTCGATGGATATGGTGCTTCCGTCAACCTTTACCTGAATGGGGAAGTGTGAGTAGACCAACTTCAGCTTATATTGAAATCCGTCGGTTACCCCGCTCACCATGTTGGCGACGTGAGAGGCATAAGTGCCTACGATAGATTTTTGACTTTTCTTATTCACAGTGGTTCCGACGCAAACCTTGTCCTGTTCGACACGTATCTCGATATTCGGGTACCACAGGTCGCGTTCAAGCGTTCCGCGAGGGCCTTCTATTCTCACAACCGCGTTGTCAACTGTAACCTGGACGCCCGCCGTAATCGGAACCTCTTTTTCAATAACTTGCACCATGTTGCGCTCCTAGTAGCAGTAAGCGATGAGTTTTCCGCCGATGCCGCGTTCTTTTGCTTCGACGTGAGTTATTATTCCCGCGGACGTTGTCAGTATTAGGAACCCAAAGTTGCGCGCCGGCAAGTACCGTTGTTCCCATCTCTCCAGATCAGTGGTCTGAACGGAAAATCGCGGTTTTATGGCACCACATTTGTTAATATTGCCGAGCAGCGCGATTTTGAATATGCCTGTTTTCCCATCTTCGATGAGCTCATAGTCGCCGATGTAGTTCCCTTGCTGCATGACACGAAGCACATTGCCGATGAGCTTTGAAACGGGCTTAATACAACATTCACTTTTGCCGACGCCTTCAGCATTCTTGATCGCTGAAAGAGCGTTTGCGAGCGGGTCTAGTAAAACCATTTTTCCGTCACCTCAGTTGTACTTCTCGAACTGCATGTCGCTGGCGATCTCTCTGAAGCATTGTCGGCAGAGATAAATATCATACTTACTTACGAGGCCCTGTTTACGCCCACAGCGCTTACATTGATGCGCCTCACGCCGCGTCTTTTCCGCCATTATCCCAACACCACGCTGTAATTGCTTTGTAGAAAAGCGATTGCATCCTCGCGGGTAACTCTATGCCGAATGGGAACGCGCCGTTGCGCCGCGTGCCGCCGCGCGACGCGGTAGCCTGGCTTCCTAAGTGCGACGATTACGTCCATGCCAAATATGCCTATTTGAGGGTCATAGGTCATCTCTGGAAAGTCCGTGTGATCGACGATGCCAAACGATACGTTGCCATTCTCATCAAACTGAAACTCGTGCAGGAGATTCTGCCTAGTTTCAAGCGCGCGATGAAGAAACGTGCTCGCTCGTTCACTTCGCAGAGTCGTTTTACAGCCTATAGCCTGTCCCTTCCTCGTCCCGAATACTGGCTGCGTCCTCTTAGCTGACGTTCGCACCGTTGCTTGTCCTGTAAGAGTCTTCACGATATTCTCCGCGTTGATCAGCTTTTGACCCCCCTCACCGACACTTATGTGAACGGTAACCTTGTCGAGTGTCGGCTTCGTCATAGGGTTGCCAACTTGCTCTCGCGCCTGGCTCCCAGCCACGATCAGCCACCGCCGCTGCCAATAACAAAGACGTACTCATCTATCGTCTCAAAAGGTTTGTCACCGCGTTCAATTCGTACCATGTTCGGACGCGAGCTCGCTACCATTTTTAGTTCCGCTATCGTGCCGGTTTCACCTGAGTGCTTTCCTCCGACAATCATTGCCTTGTTGCCGGCTTTGCATTCATAGTGTTCCACGACGTCGTAATCAGGCACTGAAAACACGAGTGAATCGCCCGTGCTATATTTTTCCGGAAGAAGCACGTTGGTCCCGTCGTGCAAGTTGTACTGAAGTTTGCCTCCTTTCACGACCGTAATGTTGTCAATACGGGCCAGCTTGCGCTTTGCCTCCTCCTCGCTTATCTCAGTCAGCTCATACTTACCGCGGGGGTTAGGTAGCATGCGGAAGTTTCTTCCCGCAGCCGTAAACACATCAAACAGTCCGACTTGAGCTTTGTCCTTCTTCACTACGCGTCCATTCACTGTGATATTTCCGCTATGCAAAATGCGCTTCGCCTCTTTGGCGTTGTCAGCTAGGTGTAACATGTCCCTTAGCACGACCAATATCGGAACTGCGTCTCTCGAGTGTGCACCAGGAGACGCAGCAACAACCCACTTGCTTGTTTTTTTTGCAATTGGCCAACTCTTCGGCGCTGAGATCCGTTTTTGGTGCACGCTATTCCCCCTCTAGTTTACTCGTTCGGAGCTTGTCCTTGAGTTCAAGTTTCGTAACTATCACGTTTGACGGATGAATGGGCCGAGCTACTTCAGACCCGTCGGCTTTGTGCACCGTCACCCCATCTACTTCTATGGACTCGTTCTTAAGGTTGACCTTCGCCACCTTTCCTTCCCGACCGCGAAAGTCCCCGCGAAGCACCTTTATTGTATCGCCTTTTCGTACCTGAACGCTTCGAAGCTTGTATTTATCTGCAAGCTTCTTTTCCAGACGCGCGTGCAAATACTTCTTACGCACGTGGAGAGGGGCGTCAATTCGCGCCTTCCGCTGCTTTCTCGGTTGCCCAGAACTCACTCTATTCGCCAATCTGATCCCTCACACTATCATTTGGGCCACTGACGCAATCTTGCCAAAGCGTTCCGCGACTTCGCGGGCAACGGGCCCCTTGATCTCTGTTCCACGGGGCTCCCCGTTGTCGTCTGTTATGACGGCTGCGTTATCTTCAAACTTCACCCTTGTACCGTCAGGCCTTCTAAATTCCTTTTTCTGCCGCACGATAACGGCCCTGAGAATTTGTCGCCGCATGTCAGGTGCCCCCTTCTTGACCGATACGACTACGATCTCACCTAATCCCGCCTTAGGTTGTCGCTTCTTGACTCCTCGGTACCGTTTGACGGCGATAATCTCGAGGGTCCTTGCCCCCGTGTTGTCGACGCAGTCAAGTTTCGAGCTCGTTGCAAGAGATCGTGGAATTTTTGCCTTTAAGCCCTTCATAGTACCTGAATCACCACGAATGACTTAGTCTTGGACAACGGCCGACACTCTGCCAGGTTCACGCGGTCTCCTGTTTTTGCCGCGATGCAATCTGGATTGTGAGCGTGTAGTTTCGACCTCCTTTTTTCGTACCTTTCATATTTCGGGATAAATTTGAGGTACTCTCGCTGCACGACTACGGTTCGTTCTGCTTTGTCGCTGACAACCGTTCCGTCCATAAGTTGTCCACGTACTGCAAGCGTACCGTGAAAGGGACAATTGGTGTCTTTGCACTGCTTTGTAGGGGGGACTACCTGAAATCCGATGTTCGTTCGCATATTGTCACCCACTGTGCCATTTTCGAAGCCTTTTCGCGACACGATCTTCAGGCCGTCCGACGACGAGATCCCCATCTATTCTTACCTTATCGCTTTCTGACAACCTGAATTCAAACGTGTTGCCGTGCTTGGCAGCCTTTTTTTCACGTCCGCGGTTTTCTAGCGTGAAGAGGTTTCTGCTTTCGTCAATGATCCGACCACTCAGGCCAACGCTATCTCTGTTGGTGCTACTCACCACTGTCGCGTGTAGGCCAATCAGCTCGTGATTTACGACATTTTGACGATCAATTTTCATCTAGCACCTACGCAAGTCCTTCCGGCTTCTTTTTGTCTTCGTTAATGATTGTGCGAATTCGAGCAATAGTCCGTCGAAGTTCCTTTGATCTTCCCGGGTTTTCAGGAGCGCCGCCGGCAGAAACAAGCGCTCTTTCTCTCAAGAGCTCCGCAATCAGATCGCGTAGCTGCTTGCGACGTTCATCCGGTTTCATCTTGCGTATCTCTTGGCTCCTCAATATTGCCATGCGATTCGACCTCTTCGTCTACGTGTTCGACTAGTCGTATGTCATCGGGAAGCCTGACCCCCGGAGGCACTATAAAGACTTTGACCCCGATAATACCAAGCTTTCGTTTTGCCACGGCGTAGCCTTTCATTACCAGTTCCTCTGCAGGCTTTCCGCAATGTTTTATGTATCCGGCTAGAAACTTCTCCGTTCGTGATCGCGGGCCTGTGATCTTTCCGGCAAGAATCACCTCACATCCAAGCGCGCCGGCGTCCATGACCCGCTGAAGCGTAGATTGGCCTGCCTTTCTGAAGTACCAGCCACGCTCAAGCGCGTTGGCTAACCGATGCGCCATTATTTGGGCATTTAGCTCCGGAACCTCAATCTCTTGAACATCTAGCTGCGGGTTGTCAAGCTTGAAACTTGCATCGAGCTCTCTCGTAACCCGCCGGATCGTTTTACCGCTCTTACCAATGATCATGCCAGGTTTCTCTGCATATATGGTGATGTGCGTTCCCATGGGAGTGCGATTGATCTCCATACCGCCATAGCCTGCACGCTCTAGCTCCCGGTTGAGGTACTCGTTCATTTGAGACCGCTTCAAGCCTTCCTCTATGAATTTTTTTTCAATCCCCATTTTTCAACTCCTGCAGCACTATCTCGACGGTTACCGTAGCAGTATTCTTTGCGGTGGCGCGGCCCATCGCACGAGGCATTCGGCCTTTAATGACCCGACCGCTTCTTGCCAGACTGTGGACGACCAACATTCGCTCCGTATCAAGCCCTTGGTATTCAGCATTCGCTTCAGCGTTCCTCAAGGCCGTCAGTATCTCTCGGGCTGCTTTTTGAGGGTAGCGCCCTGCGTCCCATCCGCGCATTCCCGCTCGGTGTCCTACGCCCGAACCGTGGCGCTTGAAAGGCACCGGCGTCTTCATTTTCGTGATCGCTTCCAAATAGGATTTGGCTTCTACGAGCGACCTTCCCCGCAGCTCCCTGCAGA
>JBAULJ010000199.1:0-6568 GCA_049578125.1 Halobacteriota archaeon | reverse complement strand
CCCCAATCGAAGCCACATAGCACTTGATACCACCATAAGTGCGGTTGCTAGTCTTAAAGCTTGAGATATAGGTGGGCGCCAGGTTGCTTAATCTCACTCGGGCTGCGGCGCTTTCATCATCTAGCTTAATGTTTAACGTGCCGGGATATGGGGTGAAGCCTAGCCGCTCTTCAAACTGTTTCGTATAGCCGCGAATCGAGAGATAGTATCTACCCTCTCCTAAGCCTGATACGATGATTCCGTTCAATTCGATCGCAGGTTTTGACTCAAAAATGGATTTATAAGCTAGATATTGTTCCTTTAGGGCGTTGGATCCCTTGTCGGTAATGATGATAGCTTGAGACCTACCTGAGAGCATTCGAGTAATCAATCCCCCATCCTCAAGTTCTTTGAGTCGTCGCGACGCAGTCATGGGACTCGTTCGGAGTCTTTTGGCAAATTCGACTGCTGACATTTGAATTGGCTGCTGCACCGCGTTAATAAGCGCGAGCTCAAGAAGCGGGTCTTTCATGGAATCTTCAATCACCAGTGTTGATATACCTATCAATATTGAGTTGATGTTATAAGAAAGTATTTATGCGGCCCTTCTTGAAGCGCAAACGCTAATCTAGGCATTGATGGTGCATCGCCTAGTTTTTTTAGACTTAAAACGCTTAAAGAAGCTCACAAGTGTTTACGAGCCGAGAAGGGCAGATAGGCTGACTAGCAGTCGAGTAAAAGAGGAGTTGCGAAAGGCGGTCGTCTCACTCGGCTCTAGCTGCTCGACTGTGCGACTCTTACGCCTCACAGTTTCGAGAAAGCCTAAAAAAAGCGTTCTTAGGGCTTTGGTTTTGACGGAGAGTTTAAGAGCAAGCGTGGATCGAAAGAGCGATCAGTTCAAGGACTGCCAATGCCCGAGCAACCATAGATCGGCGAACGACTTTCTGGCAGCCGCGTCGCGTTTCAAGATAATCGGCTTCGTGAGCGCAATCAAGCACCGTCTTTTGAGGGCGAGCGACGATTGCCGCGCCTGCGCAACTTTGGATTACCGGCTTGCGCGGACAACACGGCGAATTAGACTCGCATGATCTAACCACCATCTGTAAGCCAGAGCTAGGGGAATATAAAAAGCCTAAGCCGGTCAATTTAAGCAGCTTGCATACGGATCGTTGTGAAGACTGGGCCACGTAGGTCGATTCTCTTGTTTCGGCTTGTTATATATCGCGTCGCGACTGGATCTATTCTAAGGTTGATGTCGTTGGGTGATCGAGATATTCGCACTCGCACTTCGAGTTTGTTTTTGCCCTCTTTTAAGGCCTGCTCGATCGCATATGCAGCTTCAGCTGCGAAAGCTCCGATGTACGTAATCCCCGTCGAAACGCCTTCGGGCTTTACAGCCCCTATGACGTTTCCATCTTTGACGAAAACCTCGTTAAGGAACGCCGGTCCGCAAAGTTTCGCTTTTTCTTCAGGCTCTATCACAGTGATGCTTACGAACTTGTCCAACAGCTCTCCTTCCCAAGCCACAAATTCAACAGGGCTCGCATCGGCGCCGTGAGTTTTACAGACATCGACGATTGTGCGTTGTATCTCTTGTCCTTGCGGCGTTGCCGGGGTGTTTTTCAGCGTGATGAGGCTGACTAGCTCATCGTCAGTTAAAACGAATTCTCCGTAAAACTGAGGGTACGCAAGAGTTCTAATGTCCTTGTACCCGTGCATGAGCATCGCGATCCTCTCGACTCCAATGCCGCAGTTGACAACAGGGCATTCGATGCCGTAGTTGGCTAGTGTGAGGGGGCTGTATAATCCAAAATCGGCTACTTCGAGCCAGCCTGCATCCTCGCTTGCGACCTCTTCAAAATCGGGATGATATGCGAAGGCTTCAAAGTGCTTACCCGGGGCATAGTAGGTGTCCGTGCCAGTGGAAACTTGTCTGAATTGAAAATCCTCAAAGCCGAAAGGCCGCAAGAACTCCTTCACTATCCATTTCCCGAGATCAATGGACACATCCTCGTCCATCACGACGCACGAAGCGGAATCGTGCACTCGAAGGTGCGTTGCATCCTCGCGCTGCTCTCTTCTGTAGCGAGGGCCAATTGAGAACAGTTTAACTGGAACGGGGGTGTATTTTTGGATGGTGGCGAGCGTATCGAACCAAGCAGCAGTCATGTGCGATCGTAGCGTAAGATTGGAAGGGAGCGGCTTCAAGTCCTTGAACTCGAAAAACACTTTTTCGAAGACCTCTATTGCGCGGTCATCGGCGACATCCAACTCTTTTCCGATCTCCCTGATTAACTCATCGCCTTCGAGCTCACCCGTTTTGAGCTTATGAAGCGTAAGCTGGAGCGCGGCCACTTTTTCAGGAGGCAGGTCTATGCCAAAGCTTTTGATCGCTGCTTGTTTCTGCGAACTCAAACCGACGTCGGGCCTTGGTAGGGCTGCGAGATAGTAGCAGCGATCGAGTATCGCATAACCGGTCGGTCCCCACTGTTTCATTATGTCCTCTTGCGGAAAAATGGTCTCGTTAATAACCTCGTCGAAGCCTAGCTGTAGTAGTCGTTGTCGCATTCTCTCAATGAGGTCGTTGAGCGGATGCGGCTTTCCTGGCGAGGCCGCTTGTGTAACGCGGCGTAGGTCGTAGGCGCTTCTGTCGTTGAGCAATTCGCCCCCGTATTTCCACGCCTCTTCGAAGCTTTTTTCTTTGATTCGCAGTATTTCGTTTATTGGAATCTTTTTCAAATGGCAGCCCCCAACCACGTCACAAAGCTGGCTCTATTCAGGTCTGGCCTACGCAACGGAGTTACAAACCCCTTAACACGATCATACTTAAGTTTTTACGTGATAAGAGGGCACGTATCGCATAAAGAGAGTTACGTTCGCGTTAAATAGCAAATAATAGACGGACGAAGCAGACAACTGAAATCGCTGAAGAGAGTCTGAGCGCCATGAGAACCGTGCATAGCAAAGGATGCGAGTTATGTCAGCTTGGCGCGAAGATGGTGCTTTTTGTCACCGGTCTATGCAATAGGGGCTGTTTCTATTGTCCTTTGTCTGAACATAGGCGGGGAAAAGACGCCGTATATGCGAACGAGCGACTCGTGCGATACGATGCCGATGTTTTAAATGAAGCACGGTCCATGGACGCGCTCGGCACGGGCATCACTGGGGGCGAACCGTTGTTGAAATTCGAGCGAGTCCAAAACTACATCAAGCTCTTAAAAAGTGAGTTTGGACCGGCGCATCATGTCCATCTTTATAGTTCTCTTGCCCCTTCTAAGAATGCTCTCGACGTGCTAGCTAGTGCCGGGTTGGATGAAATACGGCTTCACCCGCCGATAGAGGAGTGGGATGACTTCTCGTCGTCTCGTCATTGCGCAACGCTCGAATATGCCAAGGCACTTGGCTTGCAGGCCGGCGTTGAGGTTCCAGCAATTAAACCCATCCCTGCGATTGTCGAAGCTCTTAAAGAGCTTGGCGGATTCCTCAATCTCAATGAACTTGAGTTTTCAGAGACAAACTATGACGCGATGACCGCAAGGGGGTTTGTTCAACTCAAATCGGGTTACGCCGCTTTCGGCAGCCGAGAAATTGCCTTAGAGATTGCTAGCGATGAACTGCCGACGTATTTCTGTTCCTCAGCGTCAAAAGATAGAGTCCAGCTCAGAGAGCGACTAAAGCGCAAAGCTCGGCGTTTAGCTCGGCCATTCGACGAAGTTACCGAAGACGGGACGCTCGTGTTCGGTGTTTTGGAATCTGTGCCGAGTTTTGATAGCCTCACAGGCGTTTCGAGCGAGGAATATGCGATTGAAAACGGCCAATTTCTGACTTCATGGCAATTAGCGTTCCAGCTAGTGAAAAAACAGCCAGAGCTAACAACGAAAGCACGCATCGTTGAGACTTATCCAGACGGCATGGTGGTAGAAATTACCCCATTGCGCGATTGCTTAAAACCGAAAACGTAAATACTTCGCTGGTGATTTATTATCACCTCGGATGTGATCGAGCTGAACGGTAGAAATGTTGAGGACCGATTGAAGAACTATCTTGAAAGAGACGGGCTAGGAGTGCGAAGGGCCGTGCTCGAATTGTTTCTGGAAAAGCATATCTTTACAACTGAAGAGGTCTACCAACATTTGAAAGATTGCGGATACGACGTGAGTTATCGAGGAGTCTCCGCAATGGTAGGGCTTATGAATACTAGATTGGGCATCTTTAGAATAGACGTCACCAAGAATCACAACGTCTATTCTTTGAAAGACTCATACAAAGACGTCGTTCGGTCGCTTCTAACCGAAGAAGAGGGGCTTGCCCCTCTAACCGAGGACATCGTGTTTTAGGGGCTTTATGTCGTGGATAAGACAAAACGCTCATAATTCCCTATATAAGGCTTACGAGCGGCTTTTGGTCAGACAAGTAAAGGCGGCCCCCATGCCGCAACACGTCGCCATAATACAAGACGGTAACCGACGATATGCTGACAAAATTGGTGAACCACGCGCAAATGGTCACGTTTACGGCGCGTTGACGACGGAGCGGGTCTTATGGTGGTGTCTCGATCTCGGAATTAAGCAACTCACGCTCTACTCTTTTTCAACTGAAAACTACGGGCGGCCCGAGGAAGAGCTCGTGTCCCTGTTCTCACTTTTCGAACAGAGATTTGCGGATCTGTACAACGAAGAACAAATCTACAAAATGGAGGTTCGAGTCCGAATGATCGGAGAACGGGACTTGTTGCCCGATAGCGTCCTCCGGTCGGTAGAGCGCGTCGAAGAAGCCACTCGTAACTTCGAGAGACACTCGTTGAACTTCGCCTTGGCTTATGGGGGAAGAAAGGAGATCGTGGATGTCGTGCGCTCCATCGCTCTGTTGGTGGACAACGGCGCTATAAGTGTTGAGGAAATCGATGAACACGTGCTTGCGGAGCTTTTCTACAGCAATAACGCACTCGCTGACGTTGATCTCATAATCCGATCAGGCGGCGAAGAACGAACGTCGAACTTTCTGCCGTGGCAGGCGAACGGCAACGAGTGTTGCTCCTATTTCTGTGCCCCTTATTGGCCGGAGTTTAGAAGAATTGACCTTCTCAGAGCGGTGCGTACTTTTCAAGAGCGAGAGCAGGAACGCAGGATCAGTATCGTTCAACGCGCTTTTTTGTTTCTCAACGAGATAGGCAAAGTCGAAGTCGAAGAGGTCTTCAACCTATCAAGAAGAGCCTGCGTTATAACGCACGAAGAGGTAAAAGAGATTCTGCGAGATTTTGTCCCCGGAATTAAAGCTCAAAACGATTGATGAGAACTGCGGTAGTCTTGGCGGGAGGCAAAGGTTCCAGACTGAATTATGTAGAGAAGGCGCTGCTCGAACTGCACGGGAAACCGATACTCAACACCATTATCGAAACACTTTCGGGCTGTGTTGACGAGATCGTTGTTGTTGCGCGAGATGAGGAGCAGCAAAGGACGTTGCACCTCGCTGGAGTCAGGACTGTTCGAGACGAGGTTCGAGGCTTCGGTCCTGTGGCAGGTATTTGCAGCGGGCTAAATGCGTCCAGTTTTGAATATGCGTTCGTTGCTGCGTGCGATATGCCTTTCATAAAAGCAGACGTCGTCGACTTGCTGTTTCGTAGGGCCGTAGGATACGACGTGGCCATTCCCTATCCGCTGGAACCGTTGCACGCGGTGTACAGGCGCGAGACGACGATTCGCGCTGCCAAAGTGGCAATTCAGAGGCGTAAAGGGGCGATTATGTACGTTGTTGATCAGTTGCAGGCCAACTACGTGCCAAAGGACGAGATTCGTGCCATCGACCCTGATTTGTGTACTTTTGTCAACATTAACAACTTGGAAGACATCGAAATATTGAACAAAAAGACGCTGTGCGACTAATGCGCAGGCGCAGCTTCGGTGCTCCCCTCAGTTGGCGTCGCCTCGGTCGCGCTTGGTGGCTTTTTGCGCGTCGCGAAGAGCAGTAGGAGGACGAAGCCTAAGATTCCACAAAAAAACACTGTGCCCGCGACGACACCGCCTCCGACGTACCCGTGTAATCCAGTGCTTACGCTGAAATAGGTTTCGAGAAATGGAAGGACGTACCCCACGCCGAGAAACGTGCAAATAACGGACAGGAATCCAAATGAAGCGATGTACGCGGCAAGCGAAGAACCCCAGTTCTGCGTTCTCGCGTGCAAGTAGATCAGAAAGACAAGCCAAGTGATCAGCGACCACGTCTCTTTTGGATCCCAGCTCCAGTAACTTCCCCAGGCGGCTTCAGCCCATATCGCTCCGGTTATAATTCCAATGGTGAGGAGGGGAAATCCAACTGCAACGCTTTTATATGCTAGATCATCCAGCTGATCTAAACTAAACTTACCTAGGACGCCTATTGGCTCACGCGAAACTGCACGCGTGGCGTTCGCAGAGCTATCTCTCGGCTGTTGGGGGCCCTCCATAAGACGCCCCTCGCTCAGCTGCTTATCTTTGAATAGATAGAGAACACTCGCCACGAACGCGATAAAGAAGGCGCAGTAAGATAGAATAACGATGGGAACGTGTATGAGCAGCCAGACACTCTGCAGCGCGGGGATAAGTGGTGTCGG
>JBAULJ010000198.1:0-12074 GCA_049578125.1 Halobacteriota archaeon | reverse complement strand
GCCCCATCCTGAGGGGGGCTACTACGCAGAGACCTATAGGTCAAAGGAGCTCATCGCAATGGAGGCCTTGCCCGATCGGTACTCAGGGCCTCGAAGTTACGGAACCGCAATTTACTACTTGCTGACTCCTCAGACGTTTTCCGCCATTCATCGATTGGCAACAGACGAAATATACCACTTCTACCTCGGCGATCCAGTTGAACTAATTCGACTGGAGCCGGACGGTTCCGGACGTTTGATAGTGCTTGGCGACGACGTTGCGGGCGGGATGCAGGTACAGGCCGTCATATCACGAGGGACTTGGCAAGGGGCCAGACTATTTGAGGGGGGCAAATACGCACTCCTAGGCACGACTGTCGCCCCCAGTTTCGAGTTTGTAGATTTTGAAGCAGGGCGCAGGAGCGATCTAATTCTTGCATATCCATCGTTTCGAGACATCGTCATCGCGTTGACGAGGGAGGACTAGGCGACGTAAGCGTTGCACAAAAGCGCTGCGTGAGTGGCCCTCTGCAAACAAAGGTGTTAGCGGAGTCAAAAGTTCATCGGTTTGCACGCAAGACGATGAATCATACGTGGGAGGAATGAGACAATGAAAATTGAGCTTGGAGCGAGAAACTGTCTTTACCCAATGCCTACGACACTCGTCGGAGCAACGGTGCAAGGAAGGCCAAACTTCATAACCATCGCGCACGTCGGCATTATGGATCTGGGAAGCGTCTCTTTGGGAATGGCGAAGGCCCACTATACTAACGCGGGCATCAAAGAGAACGGCGCATTCAGCATAAATCTGCCCTCTGCCGCGATGGTGCAGGAGACTGATTACTGCGGCCTCGTTTCAGGGAGGCACGTTGACAAAGCAGAGCTGTTTAGCGTGTCCTACGGCCACCTCAAGACGGCCCCTCTGATTGATGAATGTCCTGTAAGCATGGAGTTTAAGCTTGTGAAAGTGGTCGATTTCCCCAAGCACGATGTGTTCGTCGGCGAAATCGTGGCCACTTATGCTCAGGAAGCGGTGCTTACCAACGGCGTTGTGGACTACGGCAAAGTACAACCGCTTCTCTTCACCATGGCCGATAAGAGTTACTGGAAGCTGGGCGAGCGATTTGCAAAAGCGTGGAGCATTGGAAAGGCGCTGGCGGTGAAATAATTCAGTCCACGCTGTTCATTGCTGCGAGCGGTGCAACGACTATATTGTGCAAGTTCCCAAAGCGACGCGTTCTTTCGGCAACTAGTCAAACTCCTAGCGAACTGAGGTCAAGAAGAGGCGATACCGTTAAAAGCGATAAGGGCGAAGCTAGGTGAAGAAACAATGAAGACCAAATATGCAATGCTACCTCTGCTGATAATGATCATGCTGGCCACCTGCATATCGGGGTGTACCTCGACGAACCCCTCAAGTGGGCAAGGCGCGAGCGGAGTGCCTGTCTATCAGCCCTCGTTGAAGACAGCGTCAGTCGACACTAGTGAAGGTAAGGTAACGACATACCAAACGACAAGCTCTTCAACGCAGGTGGCTGATTTTTACAAGAAAGAAATGACAAACAGAGGGTATCAAACCTCGACCTCCTACCAGACACACCCCGGCAGCGAAAGATCGGACGTTGTGCTCAGCTTTGTCAATGGAACAAGTACGGTGCACATTGCAATCGCTTCGATCCAGGCACAAATCGGCCCTCTAAACTTGTCTCAAGCGGGAGCAACCACGTTTGTAATAACCGAGCGGAGCGCGTAAGCTTCCGAACCAGCCGATAGACTTCACCTGCGTCAGCTTTTTTATGGTCGATGTGTGGGTCGAAGGTGTTAAGCGCGTGACAGACCGTGCTTCTTTCGCTCACGACTAAGAAACGCCGAGTTGTAAGACCGCGGAGCGTCGCGTGGAATTCAAAGCGTCTAAAATGCACCGCACGTGGTAGTTGGCTGGCAAATGACGTTCGTACAACTGTCTGGAGAGTAACTATAAATAGCCAACGGGCAAGGGTACAAAGCGCGACCAATGTTTGCCATAGACCGACCAAGACACACTGAACGCGCGCATACGAGGGACGCGCACTTATTCCGGCCTGTTTTTGATTAACCCACCCGTGAGCTATCGGTAGTACAACAATGATCAAGAAGCTAGCCGTTCTTGTACTAGCGCTGCTCGTGGATGGCTCAGCCATTCTTCTGCCGGTTGTTGCTGGGGCTGTACCGACGATCCCAGCAACTGCGCTAGCCGCGTCCGACGTGGCGCCTACGCCACGACTCGACTACCGCGTATCACTCGCACCGGGCCAAATCTGGGATGGCACTATCGACTATTTCAAAGCACGAAACTTTACGACGGTTGTGCTTGTGGCCGCTGAACCCGTCCCGTACGACAAAGAATTACAGAAAATAAAGCAGATGGGAATGTACCCCATTTTGGATATTGAGGTCGTGATTTGGAATGGCGGCACCAACAAGTCAACCCCCATAACACAGTTCGACGAGGCCTTTAGCGCGTGGAAAGAGGCCGGTTGGTCAAACGTTGCAACAGAAGGGGGGCGAAGCGGCGATTTTGACACACTTAAGGACTATTTCCCTAAGATTACCTTTTTTAATTGCGACAAATGTGGCCTCTGGAAAGACGGCTACAGAAATCCGCATACAACGGAGATGTCGTGGGAGACATACTATCCCTCTGAGATCGCTAGCATACAGCGCGGGGCCTTAACCTCGTACAACCTCGGAAAGCCACAGGGCATAACGGCGGGCGTGTGGGAAAAAAACAACGAGAACCTCGATTACGACACATACAAAGCGCTCCTCGACTGGAGTTATGCCAACGAGGTTGGTTTCACTCACTTCAACGTATTCTTCGGACTGGGTGCGACCCTTGCCGACTATCAGCGGCTGGGGTTTGATGCGATCATATCACAACTGCAGCAAGATTATCAGCCCAAACCGACGGGTAATTGGCCAATCACCGTAACATCCGTCCGACAGGTGCCAACTCCTCAAAACTCGATCGTATGGGATATTGCAAATCTCGGAAACAACGAGGTTTGGGTGGCACCTTACGCGGTACTTCACAACGGAACCACTACGCTGGCAGGCCGCGTCAATGGAGAAGGGACACTGAGTCAAGGTGTCTACGACGGTTCATCGACTGCGGTTCCACAGAGCGACGGCTACAGCTGGACTCATCTCGGAACAGGCGAGGAGATTAGCGTTTTATCACCGCCGACAGTCCCGGCAGACGCGAAAGGGGCTGCGTACAACGTTTACATTTACTACAACAATTCCTCCCGTGGGTGGCTGTATGACCAGCCGCTCTATACGACCGTGGGAGCCAAGCCGATTCCCGCAAACTTCTTGGGACTGTTTGACTACAGCAATACCGACATAGCGCTACTGTTACTGCTTGTGCTAGCGGTCTTTCTCACGATCGCACTTGTGCCTCGATTAAGACGGACGCGGCAAAAATAGCGCAAAATTCGTCGCTACCCGCTCTCTGCACAAATGTCGAAGCTCGGCCCTACACTTCTGACCGCCGCGCTGCAATCTTCCGCAGCAAGCGCACAAGGTACCCTAAGAAAACCTTTTCTGTGTGCGCGCTCCGAGCAAGAACCGCTTCTGTAGAGTAGAAGTCTTTCTTTAGGGTCGTTATCTCGGTCCGCGGTGCATACAGCACATAGATTGGAATGCCAATCAGAATCGATACGACTCCGAACGTAATCGTATTGATCCCGCATGCGTACATGAGAATCGCGCTCAAAATAATCCCTGCGACGGGGATAATCGGACCCGTACGCCGCTCAAGGTAGGTACGCTCGCTTTCTGTATGCTTCTTCCTCTCTCGCAACGTAAGCACCGCGGCACTCGTCGCCAAATACACGAATGCGAGGTTGAACGTTGCAAAGAAAATGAGTTGCGTCAGACCGCCGATTAGCGATGCGATCAACGCGATGGCAGACTGTGCAATGATCGCATTATTCGGGGTGCCGAACTTTGGGTCGACGCGACTGAAGAAGTGTGGGAACAATCCCTCGAGCGAGATTGCGTAAGATAATCGCGCGGTCGTCAGGGTGCCTGACTCATCAAATCCCGAAACCGAAATGAGTGCCCCGAGCCCTAATATGGCGCCCCCTACGAGGGCAAGCGTCGGTGTGTATGATAGCACAACGCTACCGGCGGTGGCAAGTGGCGCGACATCAGATTGCAACGCGGTCCAGTTTACTGCGGCGAGCACCACGAAGTTCGTTACCACGTAGAAGAAGGTTACAATTGCCATACCGAAAATCATCGCCTTGGGGATGGTTTTGGTCGGGTTGTCCACCTCACCCGAGGGGATAACAGCAAGCTCAAAGCCCGCATACGCCCACACGATGAGGATCAGTGGCGGCCCGAAATTGCTGAGACCGAGCGGAGCAAACGGCAAAAGGTTCGACGACGCTGTACCCGGGTTTAGCCCCAGGTATACAAATCCGGCGACGATCAAGAAGAGTAGAGGGCTTAGTTTTGTAATGGTAAGAACGTCATTCGCGCGGCCGGCCGCCTTGACGCCACGCAGGTTGACGTAAGCGATGGCGACGACAAAAACGATTTTGATGGCCGCTCCCTGAGCTAACGTAAGAGAGGGAACGAAATACGTCAGATAGCGAACAAACGCCACGGGCATCACAGCAAGGGCGGCAACCTCAGCGAGCCAGAGCGGCCAGCCCACCAAAAACCCTGCAAAATCTCCCCACGCTTTACACGCATAAGCAAATGAGCCGCCCACATTAGGCACAAGCGCGGCAGCTTCCGCAAAGTTGAGCGCTAAAATTATGGCAATTGCCGCGGCAACGACCCATACGATTAGGCTTGCAGGTCCGAGATAAGCGCTGCCCAACGCGGCTACCACGTATATATCTGCGCCTATGGTCGAGCCAACGACGAGATTCGTCACGTCAAAGAGGTTAAGCTTTTGCGACGTTGGACTGTTTTCCATGAGATCATCGCCCTTCGCTGAGCGCTTGTCTCTTTAAATTTGTTCAGTATTTATTTTTGTTACGTCGCGGCATATCTGGGTCGAGTTTCTGCGACGCTTGAGTCGAATCAACTACAGCATTGGCTCATGTTAGTGTAAGCGGGAAAAAGCATGCGCCAGTAAGGTCATCTATAGGCACTCAGTTTAAGGATATTAGCAGCTCTGAATGTGTAGATTCGGCTTAGATCGTCAAAAAGAGTCTGTCGAGGTACTTTGACGGTGCGGTCTGGTCCGCTCGCTCAGCTAGCCGATCATGGGCTTCAGGTGTTCTCTTATTTCACTGATCTCTTCTTCGGATGCGTTTTTAACCTCGAAGATGGCGCTTAATGTGTCGAGCACGTCCCTCTGAACCACGCAATTATCTACCGTCCTGTATCGTGTGGTCATCAACGTTGTCCGTATTCCCTCAAATGCGCGGGCTAAGTAGTTCTCCCGAAAGAAGGCAATATCAAGATCGCTTGTCCCACTTCCGGCCATTATAACCATTGTTTTGTCTCCGTAACAGTGACTTATATCCCTCAGCAGAACGCATCCAGAAGGGGTTGGCAGCAGCAGCACGTTGCCAAAACGCTTTTGGTAGTAGTCCTGGAGAAGGGTGAGGTGTCTTTCCAGCGCAAGCAGCGCCCTTTTTTCGTCCGATTCAGCGATAATCACAAAATCTGCCGGAAAACCGATCTTCTTCCAATCGATTTGTACGGTATATCGCGTAAGAACTGCTCTCTTCGCAAGGAGTTTGATATGGTAAGCTGCTGCATTGCCGTCACTGAGGCCGAGACGTTCGGCAAGTCTCACGTTCGACGTCTTTCCGTTCCCAAGAAGCGATAGTAAGATTATGAGTTCCTTTTCGTCAAGGGCGATTTTCTTCGCGAATGCCCGAGCGAGTTTCAGATTTTCATCGTCTTGTAGTCTCCGATCGTTTTTCTCAAACTCCCTGCGTTGCTTAGTACTCATATACAACTTCCATAGATGCCGCAATGGACGCCGTGCCAGTACTCCGCATAACGCGCCTGTCTTTATACATAGCTTTCGATGTTTGCGGACTTGCAGCGCGATGCACAATTGTGAAAGATGATGCAGAGATCACGAAAAAACTGGCTATGGGGCGGCCAATGCGCGCCAAGGTGCTTTAAGTAGGTGCAACACAATCTCTGAGTGATGCTCACAAAGCGGATCATCCCCTGTCTTGACGTCAAATATGGCGACGGCAACAGGGCGCTAGTCGTAAAAGGAATTGAGTTCGTTTCGCTCAGAGAGGCTGGCGATCCGGTAGAGCTCGCTAAGCGTTATGATCAAGAAGGCGCCGATGAATTGATCTTCCTCGATATCACCGCCTCACACGAGCAGCGAAAGACGATGCTCGACATCGTTAAGGATACCGCGGATCAAGTATTCATCCCATTTTGTGTCGGTGGCGGCGTGCGGACTCTCGATGATGTCATCGAGACATTGCGGTCTGGCGCAGACAAGATAGCGATAAACACTGCTGCCGTCAAGAGCCCACAGTTCATAACGCGCGCAGCTGAGACGGTTGGTTCGCAGTGCATTGTTTTGGCCATAGATTGCAGGCGCAACACGGACGTCGAAAAAGGACAGCACATTGTGCCCCTCGAAGATGGCACACCGGCGTGGTATGAGGTGGTGATCTATGGAGGAAGAACCCCGACTGGCATCGATGCGATTGAGTGGGCGATACAGTGTGAACGGCTCGGCGCAGGCGAAATCATGCTTACGAGTATGAACAGAGATGGCACAAAAGACGGGTATGACATCCCTATCACGAAGGCGATATCAGAGGCGATCGACCTTCCGATAATTGCCTCCGGCGGTGCCGGAACGGCTGAGCATATCTATGATGGTTTTGTCTATGGAAAAGCAGACGCATGTCTCGCAGCAAGCATTTTTCATTTCAAGGAGATTTCCATAGCTTCTTTGAAACAGTATTTGCAGGCGCGCGGCATTCGAATGCGCGTTTAAACGCTGTGCTATGCGCTGTCAAGATTAGATGATATATCAGTTCGTTGTTACCGCTTCTCGCCTCTCAGATAGCGCTGCGCCAACGCGGCATAGCTTTTTGCATTGGCCTCTATTGACCGAAGCTGCTCAGAGGTCACCTGCTTAGCAACTTTTCCCGGAACACCTAAGACAAGGCTACGGCCTGGTATTTCTGTTCCTTCTGTCACTACGGCACCTGCACCGATGATGGAACCCTCCCCTACTTTTGCACCGTCGAGCACAATTGCACCAATCCCGATCAAAACGGTATCCTCGATCTGTGCTCCGTGGACGATTGCCCCGTGTCCTATCGTAACCTGGTCTGCGACCCTGGTCTCAACCCCTTCACTTACGTGGATGATCGCGTTGTCCTGCACGCTTGTGTTTCGACCGATTTGAATTAAGGCCATGTCACTCCTTAAAACCGCGCCGAACCAGACACTTGAACCTGGGGCGATCCTTACATTTCCGATCACGGTCGCAGTCGGCGCGATGAACACGCCTTCAAAGTTGCTTCTCATTAGTTCCCTCTCAATTCTTGAGTGCCAGTGATGATCTGTCTTAACGTTCAAAAAGGCAACTAGTACCCTAGTACCATATATTAAATATTTGCTAACCACTATGACGAGGAGTTATGGCGTCCGTCGCGATCGGTGGGACATTTGACGTGCTTCACGACGGCCATAAAGCGCTCCTGAAAAAGGCCTACATACTAGGCGACGTAATTGTTGGGCTTGTTTCAGACGAGATGGCAAAAAAAGCCCACGTAGTCAACACGTACTACAGCCGCAAAAAATCGGTAACCGCATACATAAAGGCGCTGACTGGGACTGACCCACTGATCGTAGCGCTTAATGATCCTTACGGGCCAACCATAGAACAGAGGTTCGACTTTATCGTTGTCTCGCCTGATACCCTTCCTAGAGCAAAAAAAATTAACGCACTCAGATCGCAGCGCGGACTCCCACTGATAAAGATCGTATGTGTCGATTTTGTACTCGCGCAAGACGGAAAACCGATATCTTCAACCCGAATTCACAACGGTGAAATCGACGTGCACGGGGTGCTTCTGTGAGGGTTGCTGTCGGTTCTCACAACCCGCTGAAGAAACAGGCGGTTCATAACACGTTCACGAGGGTTTTTGGAGAGGTCGAAGTTGTTATGCACAGCGTCGATTCAGGCGTGCCGTCGCAGCCGAACGGTTATGACGTGGTGATGGGCGCCCGCCAGCGAGCAGAACGCTCTCGTGCCTCTGTTTCAGATGCGCAGTTTGGCGTTGGTATTGAATCCGGTCTGTTTGACGTTTTTGGCGTCGAACTCGACGTGCAGGTCTGCTCGATCTTTGATGGAGTGCGGCACACGATCGGTACTTCTCCAGGGTTCACCTATCCGGCCAAAGTGCTCAGCCAAATTGCAGCAGGACGAGAAGTCGGCCACATAATGGAAGAGCTTTCCGGGATAAAGCGAATAGGACAGAAGACAGGTGCAGTCGGCTATCTCTCGAAGGGACTAGTCGAGCGGACGCACTTCACTGAGCTCTGCGTGATCATGGCACTAATCCCGAGAATGAACAGCGAGCTCTATGGATTATAGCAGACTAATGGATTATCCTGGTTCCAACTCTTTTGCCCGCTATAACATCAAGCAAGGTTGCAGGCTCACGCCCGTCGACGACGACCGCTGATATCTTAGATCGTTCGATAATCTTCGCTGCAAGCGGGTCGATTACGGTTTTTGATCCGGCCTTCATTTCATCAGACATGACGATCTTGACGAGCTCGTCAGTCGTGACTTCATCCAGTTTCATAGCATTCTTGTTAATGTAGGGATCAGCGGTGTAGACGCCATCAACCGATGTAGCTATGACAAGAAGATCGGTCTGGATGTATTCAGAGAGTATTGCTGATACTGCATCGGTTGTCTGTCCGGGAGCTACGCCGCCCATCACAACAACTTTGCCTGAGGATATCGCCGTTTCAGCTTCTCGGTAATCGTGCGGGATGTCTTGAAATGCCGCGCTCGATAATGCCGATATTAGCAGCCGGGCATTGACGCGCGAAAGAGCAATGCCGATTAGGTCACATACCGCTTCGCTCGCGCACAGAGAGCGGGCAGCTTGTATGTAATCCCGAGCTGCCTTGCCTCCTCCGGTTACGATGAATACGGTGTGTTCCTTTGCGAGCTCCTTGATCACTTTAGCATAATCCAAGAACTTCTCCGGAGAGAGGGTTGGAGCGATTACAGACCCACCGACGGAAATCACTACTTTCATCAGCGTATCATACTAAAAAAGGAGTATAAGTTAGTTCCCTTCGGCTGCGAAGACCCCCACTCGCTGTTTTCAAATTCAAAATTCAAAATTTCTACAGCACCGTTTCTTGCAAGAGAGGCACAGCGTGCTCGCGGTCTTAGCGACGCTTGTCTTGCATAAGGCTGACGATGGCTACTTCTCCACTGCCTGACCAGATCCGCGTTCGCGACGTCCTCTTCGACCGACGTTTACAACTTTGATGCAGCGCCGCGCTCGCACGATAAGACTGGAGACCGTTACCGCTTGCAATAGTGTCGTTTTTGTATCAACAGAACTGATCAGCGGACGACTCTGTCAGTAGCTATAACGCTCTTCCAGCCACGGATCGCCCCGGTTGTGATAGCCGTGTGACTCCCAGAATCCGCGTCTGTCTTCTGCCATAAACTCGACGCCGGTCACCCATTTAGCGCTCTTCCAGAAGTAGAGGCGCGGAACGACAAGTCGCACAGGATAGCCGTGTCCGGGGGTAAGCGGCTCCCCGTTGTGCTTAAGGGCAAAAAGCACATCAGGCTGGAAAAAATCATTCAACGATAGGTTGGTCGTCTAGCCTTTTTCGGCGTGAATCAAGACAAACTTGGCTTCAGGTAGTATTTTTGCCAGATCTTTGATTAGTTGTGCGCTTACCCCTTCCCAGTAGTTATTGAGCTTTGACCATCCCGTGACGCAATGAATGTCGGAAAATACTTTCTGTTGGGGAAGCGACGTGAATTGCTCGAAGTTCAACTTCCGCTCTGTTTCCACTAATCCTGAGATTGTGAACGTCCACTTGGTGATGTCAACTCGGGGGATTGAGCCGTAATGCAACACCGGCCAATTGTCAGTTTCTTGTTGGCCTGGTGGGATTCTGTCGCTTCTGTCGGTGTCCGGACTTGGAACAACGTGCTCGTCTATCATCACGCACACTTTGCTAGACTTTTTCTCTAAATGTCAGCGCCGACCGGGTTCCTGCGGTTTGGCTGAGCTTCTGACCTATAATCTTCGTTACGCGCTGCGCTCTGCCGCGCTTTCATCAACTCGAGACTTATATACTACTTGTTTCGTCTTTTGATTCGCTCCGTTGCCTGCCCTGCAGCATCGCGGACATCGGGGTCCTTGTCTTTGAGAAGACTTCCGAGTGGCTCGAGAGCGCGCTCGTCACCTATTTCTCCAAGGCTTTTTGCCGCTCTCTTCTTGATATCTGGGTCTTTATCGCCTAACATCGAAATGAGGGGCCCTACAGAAGCAGAACCAATTTTCACTAAGGCATCGGATGCTCTCCATCGGACTCCCTTGCTCTGGTCTTTGAGGTCCTCGAGGAGGGGCTCCACCTCGTTAAGCCCACAAGCGTCACCGAGTCCGCAAATCTCGCCTATTGCTTGAGCAGCTCTTTCACGGACGATTTGATTCTCGTCATTCATATCCTCGATAAGAGGTTCCAACGCTTTCACGTCGCCTATCCCCCCGAGCGCGGTTGCAGCTTCTAACCGAACGTAGTATTCTTTGTCCTTCAGAGCGTTAATAAGCGAATCTACGGCCTTCGGGTCACCTATCTCCCCGAGCGCTTCCGCTGCACACTCTCGAACAAGTAGCTCTTTGTCACTCAGGGCGCCGATTAGAGGATCTACGGCACTGGCAGACTTGGCTTTTCCGAGGGCCAAGCACGCCATTTTCCTCTTGTCGGGACTCTCATCTTTCAAGTCATTAAGCAGCAATTCTATTTCCTTATCCTCATTCGTTGTTCCTTTTGGCATATCTACGTCTCCCCTCGTCCCCAAACACATTCGCATCGGCGACAGGCACTTTTATACGCAATTTCAAACTTTCAGTGTCTTATTAAGTCATATATAGTTTCTACGCCACTCCAGCTTTGTTGCGACAGACGCGCTGAAGATTCCTCTTTTCGCAACCCAATGACACAGGGTAACGGAGACCTATGTTGATAGTGATGCGTAGCGTGCCGACCACATGGACGTCGCTACGCCTCTTTTCGCACTGATAATCACATCTGTTCTTCTCTTAGCGCCCGCGCGTCACTAGCCTTTGTCGACCAAAGACGTTTGTCTGCGCTTAAGCACAGCTATGCATGTGTGATTCAGTTGCCGCTGAAATTGTGACCGGGGCCAACGCGTTGGCAGTTACCAGAAGATATATCACTAAAAGCAGTAACCTAAGCTTTGAAGTATATGGACGCGAGAATAGACGCATGCATAACCTGTCTTGCGTGACTCGTGGGCTAGGTTTGCGCCTGATTGCTGAAGAAAAGCGACGGGACGCTCAACTGCACCAACAGCGGGTTGGTCTCAAGAGGGAGAACTGATGGAAACGAGGTTAGCGGTCAGAGACGTTATGACGAGAACTGTTGTGACAGCAACTCCCGATATGAGCGCTGCCCAAGCCGGAAAGAAGATGGTGGAAAACAGGGTCGGCAGCGTCATAATCGTTAAAGACGGGAGACCGGTAGGCATCGTCACCGAAAGCGACATGGTCGCGAAAGTGATCTTCAAGAACGTAAAGCCAAGTTCCATAAAGCTCGAGCAGCTCATGTCAAAACCACTCATCACAACGAAAAGCAGCGATGATATCCACGAAGCAGTGCTTATGATGGCCCAGAAAAAGATACGTCGTCTCCCTGTGATCGACGGAGATGAGCTCGTAGGGATCGTTACTGATGCGGATGTTATCCAAGTCTCTTCTGAAATTAACCAGATTCTCGACAATTTGATCGAGATGAATAGGGAGAGTGTCCTCGACCGTCGGGACATCATCATAACGCAGGGTGAGTGCGAAGAGTGTGAAGAGTTC
>JBAULJ010000197.1:0-3251 GCA_049578125.1 Halobacteriota archaeon | reverse complement strand
CCGTAAAGGGCGTGGACGCGGGCGCGGAACCGATTTTACTATTCAGCTGTCCGGATCTATTGATCGTAAATACCTGGTCGATACGCTTACTTTGATGATCGTATAGGAACGTAACCCGTTAACCCTGGGCCCGTTCTTAACGAAGATAATTTTTCACCCCACAACGGCGGAAAACCGAAATAATAACGAACGTGCAAAACTAGAACGAACGTGTTTAAAAAAGCGGTTCCGTAATCGGACAGCGCATAGCTCATTTCGATTAACCCGAGGGTTCTGTGAATTTACGAACAAGGCTATTTGCTGTTACCTGTAGAGCGTAACCTAATAAGAACAAAAGCGGGATTCCACACACTATCAAGATATTCTGGGCAAGTGCTGAGATGTGGGTAGCGTATGACTCCCTTCGGATTAAGAACAGGAACGGATCATGAAACAAGTATACGCAGTAGCTTGATAAGGAGATAGCCAATATCAGCTTCAAAGTTGTTTTACTCATCAATGGGAGAGTCAAACGTGCTATATTGAAGCTCGCGTAGATGAACAGTAACCCTAATACAATGTCAAATGCGAGGAGAAGCACCGTTTGTATGTGAAGGGGCGTGATTAAGCCCCCCACGTATACATGCGGTAATGTCGGCGCGACAGTAGGGAGACTCACTATTGCTAATACTGCAACTAGAAAGAGAATAGTTGCATAGGCTGTAAGAGATTTGCTTGCGTCTCGACCATAGAGCAGGTTATACTTACGTGCGACAATTCCCGCAATAAATATCCAGTAGTATAAGAAAAACCTGGCATCAATAATATTGAACGCTAAGTGCAAAATAGCAAAAACGAAAAAGAATCCGAGCATAGCAGATACCATATATTTGGCGTTATACGAAAGCGCGGCAAATATTGGGTAGAGTGAATAATACAAGAGAATCACCCCAACAAACCAGAGGGTTTGGACAGGTGTCACGAATTGCGGCGAAAGCAGCCCTTGTGCCCCACAGATGTGTATTATTACTGCAGATAGGTTGGCCCGAGGAAGAATACCAAGGGCTAGGAAAGCGGCTAAGGCAACCCAATACAAAGGATAAATTCGTATAGCTCGTTTTTTCAAAAAGCCAATCGCGTCTTTCCTACTGCGTATTACCACATTGTTATGACAAAGAGCAAATCCAGAAATAAAAACGAAGAGAAACAACCCGTACTGCGCTAGTGGAAAGCCATAGTTGATAACTTCTATTGAACGTACGTATGCGGGAGCTCTAACGTACGCGGCGAGGTGGGTCAGTAACACTAATCCAATAGCAGCTGCCCGCAACGCGTCAAGCTCTATTAAGCGCTTATTTAACGGCATGACGTCAGAATGTATAGATGAACATAACTAGCAACTGATTAACGGCCACACTCAGCAGTATTATTATTTGTCAGCATTGATTATATTACGTCAGTCCGTTCGCTACGAGCTCAAAGGAAGTAGAGATGAAAAGGCACCTGCGAACGTATTTTGGTAAAGATCCTTGCGCTACCATTTCATATTTTACACTAGTAAAGAACGCTGATATAAGCTCTATTCACTATTAAAACGCTTATTTTCTTTTTTCTATAAGCTATCTAAAGCAATATCTGTAGCGAACTATTTAAAAACCACAACCGCATTATCATACAAACTAAGCCGTGAAACGGTAAGCAAACGCCTAGCGGCTGTTTGCATTGATCTCAATCGTTCTTCGCTCCGATGCCTTTATAAATGAAGCCCAGCCTTCTTGCCCTCTCCGGGTCGAAGAAACGTCGGCCGTCCACGATTATGGCCGTCCGCATCGTGTCCTTGATTCTTACCAGGTCTAGCCCTTCAAAATCGCTGTGAGCGGTCATGAGAACGAGCGTATCTGCGGCGTCAAGCGCGTCGTACGCCGTCTTTTCGGGCGTTGCGAACTTGCTTAAGATGCTTTGGTCGACGAACGGATCGACGAGATGAACGCCGGCACCCCTCCTCTTGAGCTCCTTGATCAGTACTTCAGTCGGGCTCTCCCGGAAGTCCCCGACATTTTCTTTGTACGAAAATCCAAGTATTGCTGTTTTCGAGTGATTCACGGCCCTCCCTCGTTCGTTCAGGGCGTCCACGATCAACTGCAAGACGTGCATTGGCATGTAATCGTTGATCGCCCTGCCGGCCGTGATCAGTTGCGGATGATAGCCCAGCTCTACCGCCTTGTGGACGAGGTAGTAGGGGTCAACGGGCAAGCAGTGGCCACCGACACCAGCGCCTGGATAATAAACGTTAAAATTCCATTTGGTCGCTGCGGCTTTGATGACATCCATAATATCTATTTGAAGACGTTCGAAAATCAAAGCGAGCTCATTCATAAGGGCGATGTTGAGATCCCTCTGAACGTTTTCGATGACCTTCGCCGCTTCTGCCGTTTTGATGCTTTTGACCGGCACTACGTCTTTCGCATTGCTCTGATAAAGTAGCGCTGTTATTGCAGTCCACTCAGGCGTAATGCCACTAACAATGCGCACGGTATCAGCGATCCCGTGCTGACTATCTCCAGGATTATAGCGTTCGGGACAGTAGGATAGGCCAAAGTCCGTTCCAGCTTGCAGCCCAGACTGTTCAAGCGCGGGTTTTAGTACATCGTCGACTACTCCTGGATACACCGTTGATTCCAGCACTACGAGCTTGCCGCGGCCCAAGCCCTTTGAGATTTCGTGGCCTGCAGCAACGATAAATGACAAATCAGGTCTTTTGTCGGAGGTGATCGGCGTTGGCACCGTAACAACGATCGCGTCGCTTTTCCTGGTAGCTTCTGCCGTGTCCGTCGTTGCTGTCAAGTTCTTGCTCTGAACGACTCCGCTGACCCTCTCATCGATGTTCAGGTCTTTGAGGTAGCAGCCGCCCTTATTAATCAGTTCGACCTTCTCAGGCGTCCTGTTAACGCCGATGACTTTAAATCCTTGCTCAGCAAAATTCACGGCCGTCGGCAATCCGACATAACCCATGCCTATGACTGCAATAGTTGCAGATCTGTCCCTAATTTTTTGTCCTAAGTCCGTGCTCAAACCACCTGATTGTCTTTTCAAGTTCATCTTTGAAATTGCTGTTCGGCTTGTACCCAAATGATCGCGCCTTGGAGATATCAGCAAGTGAGTGCCGTATGTCTCCGGGTCGAGGGGCAGCGTGCTTTGCCTCGACGGTCTTTCCGGTAACGTCGCTGATTAGTGCGACTAGCTGGTTTAAGCTTATGCTTCGACCACACGCG
>JBAULJ010000196.1:0-2224 GCA_049578125.1 Halobacteriota archaeon | reverse complement strand
TAATAATGCGGTCATAAAGCCACAAAACATATAAGCACAGTTGAATGTTAGTTGATGTCAAAGCATGGCAAAAACAAAAGAAAAAGCTGCCCCGAAAACTGAAAAAAAAGGTGCCTCGCGAAAGGCTGAAAAAAAGGGCCCGACAAAGGCCGGCCCGACAAAAGCCGATGAAAAGCAAGGACAAGAAAAACGGGTAAAGCACGTTGAAGGCATCAAAAAGACGGCAATTTCGTCGGTACTCGGTATTGCCGGAGGAGTTTTTTCGTACTATCTGCCTGCTTACAGCTTTTTCATCCTCATTGTAGTGATATACGGCCAAAGACTTATACTGCCTCGTCTTGCAATTGACACGAAAGAATTTCGCTTAACGGACTGGTTTTTCCTTGTGTTCATGACCTTCGCGTTCTGGTTTGTCAGCTGGACGATATTGCTTAATAAACCAGCTTGACCTTACCGATTGAGCGAGCTCGTTACGATGAGAATAGCAGTGCTGAAAAAGGAGAGCTGCCGCAGTAAGAAATGCGGCACAGAGTGTCTGCGTTTTTGTCCTCCGGTCAGAACCGGCGACGAAACGATCGTCATTGGCGCTAACGGCAAACCTGTAATTTCCGAGGAGCTGTGTGTCGGGTGTGGGATCTGCATCAAAAAATGTCCATTCGATGCGATAGCGATAGTCAATTTGCCTGAGGAACTTGAGCAACCGACCCATCGGTACGGCGTCAATGGTTTTGCTCTTTATGGACTCGCCATTCCGCACGGTGGCCGCGTCACGGGCATTTTAGGGCCAAATGGCATAGGCAAAACCACCATAACCAACATTCTTACGGGCGAGATCAAGCCGAATTTTGGTCAAGACCACGTCAGCGAGGAGGAAATCCTTGAGCACTACTCAGGCACCGAGGTACACGATTATTTAAAAAATGTTTATGACGGCAAGCTCCGAACTGCTAGCAAACCACAGAACGTCGACCTCATACCCCGCGCATACGCGGGTAAGGTCGCCGATCTTATAGAGAAGGCCGACGAACGCGGAATAAGTCGCACACTGTTCGATCAACTTGAGCTCGAGAACGTCGAAGAGCGGGAGGTAAGACATTTAAGCGGAGGTGAGTTGCAGCGCCTAGCAATTGCAGCCACCATCGCTCGAGACGCGGATTTCTACTTTTTCGACGAACTTACGCCCTACCTCGATATCTATCAACGTGTTAATGTTGCGCGCACGATTAGAGAGCTTGCAAAGCGAAAGCCAGTCCTCGTCGTCGAGCACGATCTCGCTATACTTGATTTGCTCGCAGAGGTTATGTATATCGCTTACGGCGAGCCCGGGACATACGGCGTGATTACCAATCCAAAAGGAGTCAGAGTCGGGATAAATGAGTATCTCGCAGGGTACCTTCGAGAAGAGAATGTTCGAATCAGAGCCGATGCGATTAAGTTTGAACTCCACGCGCCGCGCCTCGATACGGATACGCGCATCTTAGCGCACGTGGGACACCTAAAGAAGAGCTATAATTCGTTTAAGTTCGAAGCGACCGGTGGGGAGCTTACGAAAGGTGTGATCGGCATCATGGGCGCTAACGGCACGGGGAAAACAACATTCGTCAAGTTGCTCGCCGGCGTTATCGAACCAGACGAAGGAAGCGTCGACGTAGAGGTGAAGACCTCCTATAAGCCACAGTACGTGACAAGAAACGGCAATGCAGATGAAAGCGTCGGCTCGCTCCTACAATCGATTACGGACTCCTACGATTCCAGCTACTATCGAACTGAGATTCTCAAACCGCTGCAACTTGAACGTCTATTAGACCGGTCACTCGAGAAATTGAGCGGCGGGGAACTCCAACGGGTAGCCATCGCTGCCTGCCTTAGCCGCGACGCAGACCTTTTTATGCTTGATGAGCCGAGCGCACACCTCGACGTAGAGCAAAGAGCCCTAGCAACTAGTCTCATTAGGCGCTTCACCGAAAATAAGAAGGCAGGCACGCTTCTCGTTGATCACGATATCTACATGATTGACCTAGCAAGTGAGCGACTCATGGTTTTTACGGGGAAACCGGGCGCAAACGGAAAAGCTGAAGGTCCTTTTGATATGCACAACGGGATGAATCGCTTCCTAAAACACATAGGAATCACTTTCCGGCGGGATGAAGACACCCACCGGCCGAGAGTAAATAAAATGGGTTCCAAGTTGGACCGGAAACAACGCGAAGACGGAGAATATTAC
>JBAULJ010000195.1:0-18995 GCA_049578125.1 Halobacteriota archaeon | reverse complement strand
GATGCGGCATTTTTCCCCTTGAGGAACTCAACGATATCCTGCTTTACGTCGCGTACAAGCCGGCCTTCAAATTGCTGTGCAGTTTGCCTAAGAATGCCAGTATAGAACTCCTCCCTATAAAGAAGGTTTGTAATACGGCTTAGCGTCTTATCGTCGTGTTGCGATCGGACGCCATAACGTTCGCATAGTTCAACAGCTGGAAAATCGCCATATCCATCTATTTTTACCAGAGAGATCGGCTGGATCGCTTCAACATCGCTGCTTAAGTGATAGGCATCGATATCCACGCTTATATCCCGCTGCTGCTTCAGGTCGTTCAGCGCTGCCCAATCGTAGGGGGCGTGAGCGGGGACGCTCATGACGATTCCAGTGCCGTGATCGGCATCGACGAAGGACGCCGGGAGAATGGGTATTTTGCGTCCGAGAGGGCTGAAACAGTGGACCCCCAAGAGGTGCGTGCCACGAAACTCCTCAATGATACTTACTTCGCGGTGCTGATAGCGCAGCTTGGATGCGCTTTGCTGAGAGATAATCCACGTCTCGCCGTCGACGTAGGCTTTGACATAGGTCGCGCTAGGAGCAACCCAGAGATTTGTCGCCGCAAACACCGTTTCAGGGCGCAGCGTTGCCGTGACAACATACGCATCATCCAAAGAGAACTTGATCCCAACGTAGTCGTCAATTGATATCTTCTCAACGTCGCCGCCGGCGATATCATCTTCCCCAACGGCATTTTGATCTATCGTGCAGAAGAGTACTGGGTGCTGCCCACGGACGATGAGCCCGAGCTCCATTAGCTTACCGTACTGCCAGCGAATGAACTGATTGTAGATCGGGTCTCCCGTGGTAAACTGCCTGGACCAGTCTATGGAGAATCCCATCTTCTTGAAATCCGGAATGATCTTAGCTGCAAAGTAGTTCGCGATATTCCAAGGATCGACAAATGAATTGACGATCTTCTCTACGCGCGACTCGTCTCCTTCATAGAGTCGAACGTAGTTCTCATAAAGCGCTATCGTCGCGCTCTCGCAGCGCTCTATGCACGAGCTAATAGCGAGGATAGGGGTTCCCGTGATGTGCCACGCCATCGGCCACAAAACGTTGTGGCCGTTCATTCTCATAAACCGGGCGTGAATGTCGGCCACATTGTACGTCCGCGTGTGGCCTATGTGCTGCGGTCCGCTTGTGTACGGATACGGCGTCGTTAAGAAGTACTTTTTCGACCCCGTGCTTTTTGGCTCAAATATCTTATCGTGAAACCAACGGTCCTGCCACTTGCGCTCAATTGCTCGAATTTCGTCAAGTTCGGAAGCTGTCAAGTGTATCCCTGCGAGTCTGAACGATTAAAAGATGGTGATTTGAACAAGCGACCGTATCGGAACATTCTGGACTTGACTAATCCCCTTCTTGTTAATAAGAACAGCTACTGAGAGTGGCGTTGCTTGCATCTCTTTGATGACCTCAATAATTTCGGTTGCGGTGCTGCCAGTAGTTATCACGTCATCTACTATCGCACAACTTTTTCCCGCAATATCGGCAAAGTTTTGACTGAATGATCCCTTAACGCCGTCATTCTCAGATCCCTTTTGCTTTTGAGGGACAAATACCGCAAGTTCTGCTCCGATTTCGTCTGCGACCAGCGTCGCAAGAGGCAGGCCACTTAGCGCAACCCCGACTACCACGTCAGGATCGCCAGTTTCCAAGATCATATCGACTAGCGCGAGCGAGACGAACCTGAGCCGCTCCGCATTTTGCCCAATCTCACTCCAGTTTACGTATATGTCCTTTGGCACAGGCTCTCGTGAGGTCTCGGAGCGGGTGAGGAGCCACGTTGCAGTCTCTCGCGATATATTCAGTTCGTCAGCTATCTCGCCCGCACGTAACCCTTTCTCGTGCAGTTCCTGCGCCTTACTTATGAGGTCGTTCAAATCGTTCATGTTCTTACTCCTCCAACCATCGGCGATTACCGCTTCACCGGCTTAACTTTCACATCAGATCCACAGACAGGACAGATCGTTTCCGACTCATATAACCGACCACATCCAACGCACCTGCGCCTCCATTTGAGCACGCGTTTGATGCGCACCTGCTGGATCTGCTGCGTCTCAATACCGAGGCGCGCAGCGACATTTTGAATGGAATAGTCATCGGTGACCAGAATGCCGCTCACTTCGAGTGCTTTAGCCAGCAAGTCAATATCAGCTTGAGACAGCCTGAGATAGTCACCCGTAGACTTAGCCTTTTCCGTAACGAGGGCTACGTCCGTTTTCAGGGGTGATTCGATTTTCAGTCCCTCTTTTAGAAACTCTTGTAGCGCTACTTCCGCTTCAGAGCTTCTCAACTCGCGGGTTACCTCAGGAACAGTGTATATGTTGCCAGAGACTTGAACGCCATAAATAAACACTGATGCGTCAAGTACGTATGTCCGAGTCATCTGGTGCGCATATGTAATTGATACAATATGCACTTTTTTAAGTAAGCAGACTCAACCGAGGCGCGAGCTCCGTGGATAGAGAGGCGTAGTCGTCTTCTTATACGTAACGGGACATATCCTTCGCCCGCGCGCTGCAATCTCAGCCCCATCTAGCCTTTCACACGGCGCATTAGCGGACTGCGCATGTCCCCACCCGTTATTTGGAGGGGGCAGCTCGGCCCTCTCCGAGCCAGAGAAAGGTTTTTATTATCGCCAAGTGCTTTATTAATAATTAATAAATGGAGGTGCATATTGTGACGAACCTGCCAGAAAAGGTAGTCAACAACATAAATGCGGTGAAGACTGTCGTGTTCGCAACGGTAAGCGATGCCGGTGTGCCAAATGTGGTACCCAATCAATTCATCATCGTAAAAGATCCCGAAACTATTCTCATCGGTGACAACCATTGGCACAAAACTGCCGACAACCTGAAGATACCAAATTCCAGCGTTGCCCTTACCTCGTGGGAGGGCTACGAAGGGTATCAAGTCAAGGGCGTAGCTAACTACGTAACTGAAGGACCTGACTACGAGATGATGAAACAGAAGATCAAGAGCCGAAGTGAAAAACTACCTGCAAAGGGCTGTGCAATAATGAAGGTAATGGAAGTCTACGACATTGCTCCAGGGCCAAACGCAGGAAAAAGAATCGCCTGACCGGCCAACAAGCACGTAAACGCAGTTGCAGCAGCTTTTAAATCGCTATACAACGATCACTAGTCAGGATGTTTTAATAGTTCCTTGCTCGTGCGGTAAGCTGGAGTGCCCAAGGACAAAATGCCTGCAGACATATTGGCTCTTTTTTCAGAGTTCGGTCTCGACAAGGAAGCAGGAGAGGTATACCTTCACCTGTTACAAGCCGGACGAAGAACTGCTAATGAAATAGCCGAATCGCTTCATCTTAGTAGTCGCGCTGCGAACAACGTCCTACGGGAGCTGTCGAAAAAAGGACTCGCTAAGCGTATATCGACCAATCCAGAAACGTTCCTCGCAGCTTATCCAGCCCCTTTAATCCACCCTGCCATTGACAAAGAGGCCACGAAGTTGCAGCAGCTGAGCGAGGCGCGAGATAAGCTATTGGAGCTGTGGGACGTTGAGCGCACAAAAGCGCAAGGCTTGCCTGTTGAATGGTGCCCGATCGAAGAGGGCTTTTCCGTTCTCTACGACAAAGACGACATTATCAACAGGCGGCTCGAGATGTTCGAAGCGACAGAGAAAAGACTTTGGATTATCTCTACCGAGTTTTGGCTTCCTCGATGGGTTAAAGTACTGTGCGACTATTTTGTTGACAGCGAGGGAGGATGCAAGATCGAGGATCTCAAGATCCTGCTTCCGATTACTCAAAGCAACATCGACGTAGTGAAGCAACTCTCGAAGTGCTTTAACATACGGCACTCACCAATGATGAGCAATATCGCGATAGTCATTTCAGACTGCAAAGAGGCCATGTACACTGGTGTTAAGAAGGATCTGGACGAGTTGGAGAGAGTCGAACTCACCCCGTCACTGTGGTCAAACAACAGCGGATTCATCGAAATCCAGAGTTCCGTGTTTCAAACACTGTGGGAAAGAGGGATAGAAGCCCGTTTCAGGGTACAAGAGATTGAGACGGGTAAGCCCGTGGAGGTCACGCGCGTTATTACCGATTACCAAGAGATTGTTAGAGACTTCACATCGCTGATAAATACGGCCCAAAACGAGATATTCTTGTGGATTAGAGGTGAAGCGTTGCCGGTTTTGGCACCACTTATCCCAAATGATGCGCGGCAGCGAGGCATAAGTGTTATTGTAATGGCTGAAATTACCAAGGATAATCTGCAAGCTGCACAAGACATCGCCCAATACGCAGACGTCCGTCATATCCCTCAGATTGTACACAGCACGGGCGTCATCATTGACCAACAAGCAATGCAAGTGCTATTGTACTCCTTCAGTGACAAGGGCGCAGAGCTCTATAATTCAATTTACACGAACACACAGAGCTTTGTCGAGACGCAGCACTCGATGATGGAAGACATGTGGCACTCTGGAATCGAGCTGCGGTACAGAGAACAAGAGCTAATGGCAGGTCGAGTCGTGCAGACGATACAAGTGATCAAGAAGAGGGAGAACGTCTACAAAGCTTTCTACGAGATGCTCGATAGATCGAAGAACGAATTCAACGTAATACAAACTCGCATGGGGGTAAAACGGCTCTACAACTTAATCAAAGATAGAGAGATGCCGAAGATTACCTATCGTTTGCTCGCCCCTATTGAGAGCGTCAACATCGAAGAGGCGCGTCTGCTTACAAAATACTTTGAGATTCGGCATCTTGAATCTGAAACTGGAGCGGGGATTTTTATATCCGATGACGACAAGTTGCTTGGAACGAGCTATATTTACGACACTGGCGACGTGGATAATGTAATATACAAGTCGGCGTTTAGAACAGACATTTCTGAGTTTATTTTTATTGAAAAGGAGCTCTTCAACAGCTTCTGGTATAAAGCAACGCCGCTGAATATCAGAGAGCAGGAGCTGCCAGTTGACAGCGGAAAAGGTGTGATCGACGCAGAAAAGCTCGAAAAGCGACCAGGCCAGCGCTAGTGCTGTCAACTACACCTGCAAGGCCTCTGCTCGTTACATATGTTCAACGAGTGCACAGCTCGTGAACCTGCCACCGATCTGACGAATGTAATGCTTTTTTTACAGGCATAGATAGTTGCGCAGGGTCTGCCGACCCATCCGCTCAAAGCGACCCTGCGCAGTCGCCGAGTTTTGGCGAGTGCCTCGATTCAAAGATGCGCAAAGCAACATTTTTTATACATATCACGACGTGCAATATCAAAGGGGTGTCAGAATGACGCGTGGAGTATTGCATAAAGACGTTTCGACGCTAAGCGGGGTCAACGTCGGAAAAGTAAAAGACGTTCTAATCAACTGGGACAACAAGGAGCTTTCACTAGACGTCTCAAAAGGCTTGCTTAAAGGGGAAACAATTGTTCCTTGGTCGAAAATCATAAGCGTTGGCGATATCATCATCGTTTCTGATGATGTGGCCCCTGAAGGAAGCAAGTAACCGCTCTGAATGTGGGCTCGTTCGTTGCTGAGCGCCCTGATCTTATTTATCATTTCACGCATTTCTCGCGACATAGCCGTTCTCTGACGCACGGTTCACAGCAAAACGCAGGTTAGGTAGTGAATGAAAGATTTTGCCGTTGTATTCGACTGCGCCGGAACACTTCTAGAGAAATATCGCGTAGCAAAGGATCTCGATCAAGGCACTTTCTTGCATCAGATAGTATCGCTCAGTTTTATAGGGACGCGGGAGGACTACGTGCTCGCCGTGTTTCAGCTGGATGTTCCCAAGGACTTAGAAGGCGTGCCTACTGACCTTTCAATCGCCGATTTCTTGAGTGACTACAACGTTGATCTTGTAGTCGTTTGTGCGAACGTCCCCGTTGCAAAGACGCAGGTTCTAAGCGCCGTCGCACGGGATGAAAGGAGCCGAGTCAAGGACTTAGTCGACGTAGTGAGCGAAGTCAGCAAGAGTTGCAGCGCGTCTTACTTCACCGGCACTGCAGCTATCGTTGATATCGAGCAAGGCCGGATCCCCTACGTTCTCGCCACCTGCGGTGAACTCTTCGAGTCGGCCCTTCCGGTTGTTAATGAACTGAAACGAACTGGAGGCGACATATACGTAGCTTCCGGTGATGCGAAAAACACCCTATACGCACTTGCTGATCGTATTGACATTCCATATGACAACGTCCGAGATATCGCAACTCCCAGCGCAAAGGAACAGCTCGTCTACCAACTTAAGAAAGAGTACGGCTATGTCGTAATGGTAGGCGATGGAATAAACGATATCCCCGCACTCAAAGCCGCGGACCTTGGAGTGTTAACGGTTCAACAGAAGGAGGAGCGCCCCACAACGCTCTTCGAAGCAGCCGATCTTGTTATAAAAGATTTGACGCTCTTGCCTGGAATATTAAAAAACATTATTATGAATAACCGATATAACGGTACGGGGTCGAAGGAGGCAATGCTTTAATGGCCGTCTTGATAGAAGTTGAGAACTTGGTCAAAACGTTCGGAGAATTTGAGATACTACGGGGCATCAATTTCACATTAGATGAGGGCGAAGTACTAGGAATTATAGGCAAAAGTGGGGCTGGAAAAACCGTCTTGCTCCACGCCATACGAGGGCTGAAAGAGTACAAGCCAACAAGCGGCAAGATCTACTACAACGTTGCTTATTGTCAAAACTGTCGACACGTTGATGTGCCCAGTCGAGCTGGGCAACCCTGTCCCGTGTGTGCCAGAACGATGCAGTTTTTCCGAGTCGACGCGTGGGCTGATGATGAGAGCGATTTGCAAAGGGACGTTAGAAGCCGCGTCGCGATAATGCTGCAACGTACTTTTGCTCTCTATGGAGACGAACGCGCTATCGAAAACGTCATGAGGAACTTCACAGAACGCGGGTACGGCGATTCTGACGCAATTTACAAAGCATCTGAGCTTATCGATAAGGTGAAGCTTTCACACCGAATGATGCACATGGCGCGCGATCTAAGCGGGGGGGAGAAACAAAGGGTTGTTTTGGCACGTCAGCTGGCAAAATCGCCGATCGTCTTGCTCGCCGATGAGCCCACCGGCACTCTGGATCGGAAGACAGCAGAGATCATCCATAAGATAATCCAAAACGAGGCCAAAACGAACGACATGGCGGTACTCATCACCTCCCACCTTCCCGAAGACATTGAATCGACAGCTGACAGAGCAATATTGCTGGAAGATGGGCAAATCACTGAGGAAGGCGCCCCGAAAGAGGTCATCGATCAGTTTTTGAGTACCGTGGGGGAAATAACGAAACACGAGATCGCTTCTGGCGAAACGATAGTGCAAGTGGCAGAGCTAGAAAAGAAGTACGTGACACTCGATCGCGGAGTGATCAGAGCCGTGAGCAACGTTTCTTTCAATGTCCAAGAGGGGGAAATTTTTGGCCTAATTGGATTGAGTGGAGCCGGAAAAACAAGTGTTTCGAAGATTATCGCAGGCGTGCTCGAACCAACGAACGGGGAAGTGCTCGTACGCGTTGGCGATGACTGGGTGGATATGACTTTGCCCGGTCCGGACAACCGAGGAAGGGCCAAGCCATATATCGGCATTCTCTACCAAGAATATGACCTTTACCCATTCCGCGACGTTTTAGACAACCTGACGAGCAGTATCGGCCTAGAACTTCCGGCCGAATTGTCGGAACACAAAGCGGTACAGACTCTAATGGCGGCTGGCTTTAGTGAGACGAAGAGCGAGAGTATACTTGCAAAAGTGCCAGATGAACTAAGCCAAGGAGAGCGACATCGGGTGGCTCTCGCACAGGTTCTGATTCGCGAGCCTAACCTCGTAATACTCGACGAGCCGACAGGAACGATGGACCCTATCACCAAGAAAGACGTGTCAAACTCAATTCTGACGGCGCGTACGGAAATTGGCGAGACTTTTATGATTGTTTCGCACGATCTCGATTTCGTTAAGGAGGTCTGCGACAGGGCAGCCCTCATGCGCGGGGGCAAGATTATCTCCATCGGACCGACAGCGCAAGTGCTTGACGTTCTAACAGAACACGAGAAAGCGGCTACCTGACGGACGTACAACAGGCATGTGCGCAAATTCCATTGTTCTTAACGGAAAACAGGTTGTGCTCGATCCAGCCATTCGCACGCTGCGCGACGCGTTTGAGCATACAAACACCCCCTACCACGATGGGCTTATCGTGGGCATCATCAAGGGCAGAGAAGCGCAAAAACTCGACGTCATCAAGGAATATGCCGTTTACACAAACAAAGGCGAGATCAGAATTGAGATCAATGAGCTGTGCCGACGCCTTTGGCTGCGCACTTATAAACTTTTTGTTGGAGCCAGTGTTCATTGGTCCCAGCCGCAGATAGTATCAGCCGGTCCCGTCCAGAGCGACCTTATGGTCGATCGGGCTGAGCGAGAATACGAGCGCTGGGATATCACATACAGCCTTGGCGGGTTTGACCAGGAAAACACGTACCTTTCATTCATAAAAAAGAGACATAGCGCCTCGTATGGAACAAACACCGTAGTAGGAAAAGCCGTTGCAGGCAGGAGTGTCCTCGAGAAGCTTGAGAATGGTGACGAAATTCAAAGGATCGAGCCGATTGAACGACTTGAGTACGTTACAGACAAGTTCACGACGTCTGACCTTGACATCAAACTTGAACACGGGATGGAAGTGTGGACCTACTTCAAGGCGACGCTTTCACGAGATGCTTCAGAGGGCGTAGAACACTTTCTAGCTCTTGCCAAGGATGGCTGCTATCGAGTGGATTCAGTGACGAACACCTATGTCGTGTCCACACGCTTGCGTGGTCGATCATCTCCATTTGAAATGCTCGATGCGAGGAGCGAAGGCGCTATCACAGTCCGGACGTCTGGAAACGACCGCGGGAACGTATTTATTTATAAAAGAGACACGCCTTCAAATTCTAATCATTCAGTTATCGGCTACGTCAGTGAGGGGCTAGAGCTCGTCAAAATCGCAACGCCTGGGCAGAAATTGCGCGTCTATACCGATCCGACGCGTATCATGTTGCTAGGCATGCGCTACGCGCCAATCGAACAAGAAGTCAATCGATTGGGCATCAGTCTTGAGCGCGAAGGGTACGAAGGCGACGATGCGGTGGTCGTCCATCAATCACCCCTCAACACGGTTGATATTCTTAAAGCGAGAAGTGTGAAAACCTTTGCAATTCCGCACGATAAGCTCGTCAAAATTGAGCTTTATGAAGATAGTGCTCCAAAAACAGTAGCGTACTTCAGGACGGTTGCGGGGTTGAGAGACAATCCGGTGGGTTCACTGCAAACGCACGTAACGTACGGCAAGACCGTCATGTTCCGCGCGCAGACCACAGAGAAGTTCGACATCGTGCCGGAAAACACGCCGATCGCAAAAGTGAACGCCGCCGCAATCGGTGTTTCAAATCGCTCCTCCAAGTACGCAGGATTGATCGGGGTCCGCCTAGAGGATAACGAAAAGTACGGACCAACTGGTGAGCGGTTCAACAGCACCAATATTGTTGGGAGGATTCTGGACACGAAGCCCCTTCAAAATGTGCGCGAAAATGAGACAATATACGTTCACGAAGCTCTGTAATTTATATTGCCTGATAATTATATTATTAATCGCAGACATACGTACGTCATGAACGAGTGGTGCAATGGTATCAGATGAGATTACAAAAATGGTCGTTCTCGCAGATTCAAGCCCGATCTTGCCTAGTGAGCTGGCTCTAAGGGCCTATGAATTATCAACGGATGCTATAGTGAAGGAGACGTGCTTCGGACTCATCGTCACTGGGTCGGAAAAAGCAGTCAATGAAACCATAAAAGAACTAAGGAGACTCGACCCGTCAGGGATTTTCGTCAAGGATCGCGGGTTTCCCCCAGGGGATTCAAGGCGGTGCCGCGCCGTCAGGGGGGGTGGCCCACGACCAGGCTTCCACCAACTCGAGCGGGAGTCAGGCATTCTTCCGAGCATTTCCTATGGGCTAGAGACCATTGACGAGCCATTGGACACCAAGGGACGAGAAAAGCGCGAAAAGCTCAAGATCGGCCGGTTCATCGAAATCATTGAAGAGCAGTCCAAAGAGGATGTGAATGGTTAAAATACTCGTATATCCGTCAAATAGTCTAATTCTATCTGACTTGGTCACGAGGTTCGGTCACGAACCGCTTACACTGATGCGCGTCATACGTCAGAAAATCAAAGAAGTCGGAATAGACAGCCCACCCATAAACGTCACACCCGAAGACCCGAAGAAAGGACTCAAATATGCCGCGGTCGACGTTCCCTCTGGCGTGCGCGGGCGGATGGCACTTCTTGATCCCCTGATCGAAGAGGCTGAAGCTGCTATCATCGTTCACGAGGCTGATTACTCATTTGGGTGTATGGGATGCGCACGAACGAATGAGCTTGCCAAGTACATCATACGCAACAAAGATATACCGCGCCTGGAACTCACGTATCCGACGAGTGATGATGAGGCGCGTGAATTCGTGCAAAAGATACGCGACTTCTGCGAGTCCCTGACGCGCAAAGCGGAGGTACTCGCGTGACGCGAAGAATAAGGATAGCGCACCTCTCCTGTGGATCTGAATACAGCGGGATACAAAAGGAAATTCAAAATGCTGTTGAGGCCGTAAATGCCGAGATAGTTTATCCCGAAGTTGATACTGAAGCGATCAAAGACGCGGTAAGAGAGTGGGGATTGGAAGTCGCTAGTCCTGATCTGCAGCTCATGATAGCGCGCGCGAAATCTATAGTCGATGGCGGTTTCCCCGTCGACGCTGTATTTATATCGACGTGCTTCCGATGCGCCGAAGGGGCGATAACTCGCAGCGAATTGCGACGTTATATTCATGAGCGCGCCAATTTGCCGGTGATTAGCTACTCGTTTACGGAACGGACCACCGCAGGAACACTTCTTACGCGAATGGAGGCCCTCGTCACCACCGCGCTCAGACGAACCCTGCTCGCTCGCGAAAAACAGACGGGACTGACTGCCGGCATAGACTCAGGTTCAACGACCACTAAAGCCGTGATAATGCGAGACAATGAGATTATCGGGGTTGGATGGGTCGATACCACCGAAGTACTGAAGAGTGCCGAACTCGCGTACACGACTGCGCTGACCATGGCGGGAGTGGACAAATCTGAAATTCAAGCGCTTGGAACGACGGGTTACGGTCGCTTGCTCGTCGGAGAGACTATGAAAGCGGCGCTCGTCCAGGAAGAGCTTACCGTCAACTCGAAAGGTGCGGTTTACCTCGCAGAGAAGCAGAAAGGGCCTGCCACGGTCATCGATATTGGCGGCATGGACAACAAGGCAATTTCAGTTATCGACGGTATTCCAGGCAGCTTCACTATGGGCGGCATTTGCGCCGGGGCTTCAGGCCGATTCCTCGATATGACCGCGCGGCGCTTGGGCGTCGATATCAGTGAGCTAGGTCCCTTGGCATCAAAAGGCGATCATAACCGGTTGACCATGAACAGTTATTGCATCGTTTTCGGAACGCAAAGCCTCGTGAACGCTCTCTCGCTCGGCGCAACCAAGGAAGACGTCGCGAGTGCAGCCTGTTACAGCGTGGCAGAACAGGTCTTTGACCAGCAGCTGCAAGAATTAGAAATCGTAGAGCCTGTTATTATGGTCGGCGGGACCTCGCTCATCAGCGGGCTTGTAGAAGCGATGCAAGACTTACTCAGAGCGACCGTTATAGTACCGAGGTACTCGCAGTACATCGGCGCTGTCGGATCTGCGCTACTTGCCAGCGGGTTTGTAGAATGAGCTCCGAGGCAAAGCGAGACTCAGCTCTCCATCTCGATGAGCCACCACGAAGAAGCCGCATATACACATGATAGATTCCGAAAAAGTGGCAGTAGAGTCTCCCGATAAGCAAGGGGCGCGCTTGATTGAAGAGCTTACGACTGACGTTTTGTCTGACCTCGACGTCGCGCAATCGCTATACAACATCAGGATCTACATCGATCCCGACGAGCCCGTGTTCATCTTGTACGGCAAGCTTGCAGTCTCACTTCCAAATGTCAAGATTTCCGACGTCGCGACGATGACACATACGGACGATGGATTGAAGTTAGATATTAAGAACGAGCGCTACGTCAACGATCTGCTCGACAAACTCATTGAGCTTTATGGCAAGGCTAACATCTTGCAGCTCGACCGGTACACGATGCTTGTCGCGACCGACGACGATATTCCTGACGAAACCGTCTATGAGCCTGCCACGGAGTTGCGGCGCAAAGTCATCGATTCAATACGGCGGATTGCGCCCGAAGGTTACAGGATCATAAAGCACGAAATCTCTGAAAGCTATATCTTGTTCATAGCATCAGAGGAGCCAATCAAAGACGAGTGGATAAATCAGGGACGCAAGCTGCTCAAAGAGGCGGGAGTATAACGATGTTAGAGCCTCTTATGTACACGGGCGGCGTGTACCGCCATGACGAATTGACGGAGCTTGTTGAGGACCTCGGCGGCCACATTCTGCAAAAAAACGTCATGCAGCTCGAGGTGGTGCTCTTGATCCTCGTACCTGCTGACGATATCGGCGCGGTAGAGGAAAAAGCAGCGGAACTCTTGGGAACGATCACCAGGGCCCCCCTCATCGGCACCGAAATCGCCGTAGTCGCACCAAGTCTTGCGTATCACCATATGCCGCACCCAACGTGCGATATCGCAGAATATCTCCGAAGAAATGGAGCAAAGACGAATATCGTTGGCCTAGCTCGAGGGGTGGGGCGGCGCGCGGCACAGCTGACCAAGAGCGAACGCGGGCTGATTAACGAGCACGATTTGGCGTTGTTTATTCTAGGCGATTTCCTGAGCTGTATAACGGACGTCAAATATCAGCTCTACGAGGACCTTGACGTTCCGACAATAGTAACCGGGGGCCCAGAATGCGACGAAGTTCCCTACGCGTATGCCTACATCGGGGGAATAGGACGACGCGCTAAGGGGTTTCATCGGGAGTCTGAGTTCGCGATCTTAGACAGCATCGTCGCAAAGATTAGCACAGCGCTCGATGAAAGACGCGAAGAGCTTGAAAAGGACCCACTATCGGTAAGTCCGTTTCGCCTTATGGACGAGATTACACAACAAATTCCTGAAGTTGGTGAAAGCCTCTCCCCCACGCCGATTACGATGCATTTAGACGGTATGCGGATTAAGCTTCCGTACGACGAGTACTGCGAAAGAGTGCGGAATGTCAAATTCATTGAAGGTCCGACTTTATCTGACGTGGCAGAAGTAAGACCGTCATATATGCGTGAATATCTAATCCTAAAAATCAAAACGAAATCGGTCGCAGGATTTGCTCTTTAGCTTCGCCTCTTCAGTAGCAGACCACGCAAAAAGCACTCTTTAAGCGATGCGGATTTCGAAGCTGCTATGTGCCTATCGCATTGATCGTGCGTATCAATTCCGTGAACCCTTCTACTTCACGTTGCAGGACTTCTTCACGCTGCAAGCCGATGCTCATCTCGCCATCAAGCGTAAGTTGTTCGGGTCCGCGCCGTACGATTCGGTACACTCCGTCAGCACGCAGCGCCTCTGTAACAGCCTTATCATGCACCATCGCCCGGCCAGGGATTATGACCGTCTCGTCGATGTCCTCTAGTTTTAGCTTTTGAATGTCGTCCAGTGTGATAAGACAAGCGATCTCTTTTTCGGTGTTCACGACGTTCACGTTGGGCGCGATGCGCTGAAATATAGAACGAAGGTATGGTCCCGCCACGGCACCGGTGATTACGGTGGCGCGTTTTCCAGTTCTCGGTAGGAACGCCTCAGGATTAGTTGCCACATAAAAGGGCGATCCGATTTCCGGGTCCCACAGCGGAGTGCCAGTCACTCGCAGCTTGTAATGGTCGTTGATGCTGCTGACCAGCTCTCTAAAGCTCTCAATTGGCTGAGACTCAATGCTGCGCATTACGGGCGCATTTCCAAGAATGAGCCCCTCCTTAGCTTGATTCGCGAATCGCATCAAAATCAAACCCCGTGCCCCCAGTGCCTCCAGATCGTCACACGTTCTTCTGAGAACATCGCCGTCGTTAATCCCCGGTATGACTACCGCGGCCGCATACACGTCGCACGATGCACAAAAGGTCGAGAGACATTCAAGTGATGCCTCGGGCGAAGGGTCGCCCATGTAGCGTTTGCGTAAGCCGGGGTCAGTCGCAAAAACCGTAAATGAGACTTCTCGCACGTTGCAATCGACTAGCGTCTCTGCAAGTTCCCGGCTGTCGAAGCCTTTTCCGCTTGTGTATCCGAGATGGATCGGGACTTGAAGGCTAGAAAGCAACTCGGCCAGCTCGACCAAGTGAGGATAACAGCTGACATCCCCTCCGCCACTTATTGTGACCTTTTCCGGGTCTTTTGCACTCATCTTGAGCGTGGCGTGGACATCTTGGGCTACGCGTAAAAGTGGTTTGAAACCCGGGTACTTCTCAGCAATCGCTCTTCCGCAGTAGTCACAGCCCTCGCTGAAGGGTGAACAGAAACGACAGCCAAACGGCGTAAAGTCCTTCACCTTCTTGAAGTAGCAGTAACTACAAAACCCGCGACAGTCAATCCCGGGCTTCCCCCCCACATCGGCAAGCAGCTCCATGTGATTACCTATCAGCGCGGCAATTCCTTTAACCAGTATTATAATTTAAAAAATATAAAAGTTTGCTAAAAAATAAAAAAAGAGGGGGTTAGAACGGATTTGGAAGCCCAATTTCCGCTCTTTCCGCCCTGGTCTTCTCAGAGCGATCCCACTTGCTCTGCGCGAGCCTTGTGAGCATTTCCATGCCAAACTTGCCGGGATCGATTGGCTTAGTCTCAAACAGGCCCACCTCGACCGCGCTCTCGAAAAGATTTCTCCCAGTCTGAGTCCGCGGCATTACGGTCGACCATCCATCAGGCGAGCCGATCGAACCGGTCGAGATGTCCGCAGTCCGCGCAGTCAGGTCGGGACATATATAGCAACCCGGCTGAACGTAGTTGTGGGTCAGCTTCACGGGGACTTCAACACGCTCGCCCATGCTTGACGTGACGATCATCTTGCCCTTTGAAACGTCCATCTTTTGGACGTGTTCAATATTCACTTTGTGAATTTCTTCGACGATCGCTTTGATTCCCGTGTAGGTGAAGTTCTCAGTACAGAATATGCCGAGAAGCAATGCCATTTTGTTGGGCAGATGGCGCGCTCCAAATGGATAGAGCTGCATCTTTCGAACCGCATAGGTCAGGCAGTGCATCCCTACCATCCCGATCTTATCGAGGGCGTTCTCACGTGCCGCAATTTTCAGCGCGTGATTCAGCGGACACAGTACGTATTTGGTGCCGGCCGCTGCGATAATCTCCTCAGGTGTAGTGGCGACATATGGCTCTGGATTCCAAGGTTCTTCGGTTGGCATGGCGACGATAGCGCCTTCAATCACGCCCGTTTCAAGTGCGTGTATAAGAAGAGTGCTTACTATGCCGCCATCTTGCGATTGTTTCTGGAGCACCTTGTCAGTCGTTTTCACCGTCATTATGTCAAAGTATTTGCCAAGAACCATTTACTCCACCCCCATGATACGCTTCTCTATCATTTCAAAGGTCGGCTCGAAGCTCCTCGGACATTGTGCATAGCACGCTCCGCATTTTATACAGAGCTCCTGGTTGACGTGCGGGCGCCCGTAGTCCATGTCAATCGCCCGCGTTGGGCACGCCATGGCACAGGTGCCACACCCGATGCACAGTCCGTTTCCGATGATTTTCGTCAATAGGTCACAGCCGCACGCAAATCCCGCAAGTTCGGCGAGGGGTTTTAAGTACTCTAGGTCCCCACCCACCGCCGCGAGTATCGTGTTAGCGATCACCTCAGGACCAGTAGGGCATCCAGGAAGTGCGAAATCGACTTTAACGAGATTCGCGACGGGAACGAACGATTCTTGCGATGGCGTCGCCGCTTGTCCACCTACACTGAATCGAGTGACGCAGCCTGAGCTGGCACAACCGCCCATGGCGACTAAAAATGTCGAATTCTGTCGAATCTTGCGTATGTCGTCAACCTGTCTCTTGTCTTGCAGACAAATAGAACCGTGAACAATGGCAATATCCATTTGGTCATCGGGGATCTCTCGTACGTCCGCAAGCGTGGTCTCATAACGATAGTCTATCGCGTCGAGCAAATCAAGAAGAATGTCGTAGTTATCGGTTAGCGATATAAGACATCCCGTACATCCACTCATCACTGCCGTTAGCACCTTCGGCTTTGCAGCAGCCATTTCTTTCACCTCCGCCTCCGCTTCTGCGGGCTTTACTGTTATCTCCGGTTGAGCAGCGTCAATTTTCTCTTCTGCAGCTGGAGGGTTGGCCCTCTCCATCTCTAAGATGTTGTCAGCGTCAGATTTCTTCTCTTTCTTCCAAAACGGGCTCATAAAAATCCTCTACTTCCTTTTGGATTAACTCCATAGCATTGGGAATTGATCCACTAACTTCCTCTGTAAGTCCAAATTCGATTTGCTTCCAACTCTTCGGCTGGCACGCAATGATGGTGACATCACATCGTTCTTTCAAGTCGTTAAGTGGTGTTGACGTCTGCCAGCATTGGTGGTCGGCGTAACGGTTCTCGTCGACGTCGTCTATCGAAAGCTTCTTTAGCTCTCCGGGAGCGCCTCCGAAGTCAATCGAATCAACCAGCACGAGCTTCTTGCATCCAAGAATTCCGAACAAGAAATACCCTCTGCCGACGTCGACGACCTTCAGTCGGGTGGCGCCATTCAATTTCTGCTTTAAAACAGGAACCAAGGACGTCGCGAAGCCATTGTCACCGTAGAGTGGGTTTCCACAGCAGGCGATAACCGCCTCAGCATCGCAAATCGATTCGCTCACTTCAGATCATCTTGTTCTGAATGATGGCTTTTTCTGGATCCAGCACGATCATATGCGTTGCACACGAGTTGCAGGGATCATACGCTCTTACTATAACTTCTGCGAACTTGTAGTGGTCCCCTTCTAGCGCTTTGCTAATGGTCGGGTAATTCCACGTCGTCGGAACGAGGCAGTTGTAGTAACGAATCCTGCCCTCCTTGACCCGCGCCATATGAACGTTCGCGCCGCGAGCTGCTTCGTTGATTCCGATTCCAAGCTCATTGTCGCCGAGACCGGCCACATTTACCTTCGTTGCGCCGCTTGTATTGAGTTCGTCGAGGATATTCTCTGCTCGATGAACAAGCGTGCCTAGTTCGCGAATCCGAGCCTTTTGGATAGCCATCGCGCCCCTCTCAGTGAAACCCTTGAACGTCGCCGCTCGTGCACGGGGGCCGACTTCCACCGGCTCGCCTCCAACAAGGCATATCGTGTTGTTTGCCTCTAGCCCAACTTCAAGAGAGCTGTACCAGTTGTTCGGCTGTTCTTCGTTAAACGTGTCCCAGGGGAAGGCCGTTCTGTCGCCGTACGTCAAGTCCGAGGCAAACACGTTGTAGTCGTGCAACCCCATATCAGACGGATATTCAGAGTCCTTGAACAGGCCCATCATGAAGTCAGTATGTTCGTTTGTAAGTTGTTCGTAGGTTCGCAGACTACTCTGCAATTTAGCTTTTGCGAGATCACTGATGTTGTGTTGCATCCCACCTATAACAATATCAGGCGCGTGCAGGCCTTCTCCACCGACCACATCGATGATGTTCTGGGCGACTTTTCTCATTCCCTGACAGCGCTTCATGGCTTCTGCGTAGACGTTTTTGTCAAAACCGACTCCGCACCCGAAGTCCTGGAAAATCAAAATGCTATGAAGCGGATGGCTGTGCATTTTGTTAGCAATGGCAGCGAGTTCCCGTAACAACATGCCGTCAGTTGGGGGCTCAACACCGATTGAGTCCTCGACGGCCTCTGCCGAAGCGCACGCATGAGTGATAGGACAGATCCCACATATTCGTGACGTTGCCAGTGGCGCAAACTCCATCGGCTTTCCGATAAGGAACTTTTCAAAATTCCTGATTGGCGTTATGCTGAAGTAGTTTCCTTTTTCCACTATGCCGTCATCGTTTGTCTCTAGAACTAACTTGGAGTGCCCTTCAACACGAGTCACGGGTGCCATTTCAACTATATTGGCCAAACTATTAACCTCCTTTTAGTGCTCAGAAATAACTGGCTTTAAAGGCGCTCTTACTATAAAGCTCTTAGACCTGATATCAGCGGGTTAGACACCACCCACCGTCATCTACTATATAAGGATTCCTAATTAGCTAAGGTATGAACAGTTATATAGTACATGACTCTTTTATTGGCTTTTTGGTGATGTTATGACTTTTAAAAGTCCTTTAGAGACAATCAAAGCCATACAAGTAACCGGCACAGCTAAGACGCTGCTCCCTGTGGACAAACTCGTTCTCATGGGGTTTCTCGCCGGTGCTTATATCGCGTTTGGAAGTCTACTGGCGTTAATCGTAACCGCAGGCATGACTAGAGCGGGATATCCCGTTGGATTATATCGATTCGTTTTCGGCGCGGTGTTTCCCGTCGGGTTAATGTTAGTGGTTATCGCAGGTTCAGAACTATTCACCGGCAACTGCATGTTCCCGACAACGGCACTGCTTGCCCGCAAAGCGACCACCCTGGGCCTGCTGAAGAACTGGATCGGCTCGTACATCGGCAACTTCATTGGGGCGTTGTTCGTCGCAGGAGCTCTAACGTTTCTCGCCGGCCTGATCGTCGCGCCTAAGACAGGTGTTGCCCCTTCAGCCGCTTTCCTGAACTCGCAGGCAGTGTATAACGCGAAACTGGCTTTGCCGTTCTGGGACGCCTTCTACAGAGGCATAGGCTGCAACTGGCTTGTGTGTCTTGCCGTGTACCTGGCTGTTGCCTCGGAGGATACAATTGGTAAGATATTTGGGATGTGGTTCCCAATAATGGCCTTCGTCGCGATCGGCTTTGAGCACAGCATAGCCAACATGTTCTTCATTC
>JBAULJ010000194.1:0-1801 GCA_049578125.1 Halobacteriota archaeon | reverse complement strand
ATGCGAAGCGCCTCTGAGAGGAGGAGCGTGTCGACGGCGCCCAGCTTTAGCGCCTTTCGCACCTGTCTCTCGCCGTAGGTCGCCTTGTTTGAATCGTGCACGAGCTCTCTGAGGAAGCGCCCCACGACGTTCTTTTCGCGCATCAAATCGAGTTCTTGGAGCACCTCAGCGCCGTTTTCGACGAGCTCTGAAAGGCCGAACTCGTCGGTATAGGACGCGTCAAACGCCCCGAGAATCCGTTGCTGCAGCTCGTGGTGGAGGTACTCGCCGTTGACGAACTCCTCCTTTGTCGGGCTCGGGCCGCCGATGAGCACGCCCTTGAGCTCGGGATGCTGGAGAAACTCGTTGTTGGCAGCCTCGCCGATGCGCTTGTAGAACTCGTGGATCGCGATGAGGCGCAGCCGTTCGAAACGGCGCTGTGATTGGCCGCCCTTCGTATGCTTACCGGGGACTCCGGACGTGAGATGCTTGATCGGCTCTATGCGCTTGCCGTTGAGGATGCCGACCGTCGCCTCGTTTCGGTCGAGCACGACGAGTCCGAACATCTCCTTTTCCTTGAGCATCTCCTTGAGCGGCTCGAGGTTGAAGGTCGAATCGCAGCGGTACTGGTACGACTTGACCGGTTCAATGGGCTCCACGACGAGCGTTTCCATGGTCGTCTTGTCACCCCCGAGCGAGATCGTCCCTGTGAAGATCACAAGGCCGTTGGACGGCGGAAAGCGATAGTACTTAAGGCGCGACATGATCGATGATAGGGCGCTCTGCACGTTGGTGCGCGTGCTCTTCGATTTGATGTTGGACGCCTGACCGTATTCGTCGCGCAGCTGGCTCACGACGTCAGAGATCTGTTTGTCAGGCGGGATGTAGATGGTGATGAGTTCGGTCGCCTGCCCCTTCTTGCCTTCGAGGGTCTCGATGACGCGCTTAAACTCGTAGCGCTTCAGTGATTCGATTGAGTCGCTCATATTAGTATATCTCCGCCTCGCAGACGGACAAAAAGCCAAAAAGGACCACGCGTCTTCCGGCCGGTCGCTCGACAAGGGATATATTGAGCGCTTCATTTAAAAACTTTTTAGCGCGTTTGTGGCCGAACGGGGCGAGGTAAGCTATATATGGCTCGCGGGACAGAAATAGGTAATGAACACGAAGCTCGCGCGGTTCTTCTTGTAAGTGGGTCCTGCGGCTGGGCTTCGAACCGTTGCTCGTTATAGGAGTCAATTTACATGTGTCTTGCAATTCCTGCTGAGGTCATGAAGGTCGAAGGAAACAAAGGCGTCGTCGATTACGGCGGCTTGGAACAGGAGATAAGCCTGGATCTCGTCGAAGACGTCCATCCGGGCGACTACGTGCTCATCCACGTAGGTTTTGCTATCGAGAAGCTCAGCAAGGAAGCTGCGCTCGAAACGCTTGCGATTTTTAAGGAGTTGGAAGAGCTCGAGCAGGAAAATGCATGAGTTTGGCATCGCGACCGAGATCGTCAACGTGGTGAAGGAAACGGTCGAGAGCCGACCGGTCAAACGGCTTATCTCGGTCACCGTGGAAGTGGGGCAGCTCGCGATGGTGAACCCCGAGCAGCTTAAGTTCTCCTTTGAGATCATCACGGAGGGCGGTCCCTTTGCGGGCGCCGAAATGAACGTTGAGACGCTCCCCGCCGTTGCCAAGTGTAAGTGCGGCTTTGAGGGCGCGTTGGGCGATGAGGATTACGTCTGTCCCAAGTGCGGCGGTATGTACGAGCTGCTGTCGGGCAGGGGTATCTGCATTAAAAATCTTGAAGTCGAACTCGAAGACGAGAGCTAGACGG
>JBAULJ010000193.1:0-1674 GCA_049578125.1 Halobacteriota archaeon | reverse complement strand
GGATGTACCAGTACTTCAGTGGGCCAGACAAAAACTTTGAGATTCTCACCACGGCCCCGCAATTCGCCCGCGTGTGCATGATGAACTCGCAAGATGGCGCTATATCGCTCGCACACTTCGGCGCAGCAGGTTTCAGCGACAAGGTCGGACTGCTCGCTGAGTTCATCGGCGGGTGCGGTGCCGGCCGAGTGTACTGCGCCATTCAGCCCAACGGAATCGTTACCCCATGCGTCTTCATGCCGATACCTGTGGGCGATTTGCGATCGGAATCGTTTATCGATATTTGGCAGAATGCCGAGGTGATGCAGTCGCTCAGGGAACGGCATGATCTTAAAGAGCACTGCGGCTCTTGCGATTACAGAAACGTATGCGGCGGCTGCCGCGCCCGCGCGTATGCGTATTTTGATGACATCAAAGCCCCCGACATCGGGTGTATTCGCAACGTACACGCGTATAACGACCTCAAAAACAGGTGGCGGGTATCAAGCGTCGGGTTCGAGACAACGGAGACCGCAGAATCAAGCTTGTGAACCTACACTTCAGGCGCTCGAGGGGCGCTCTTCATCGTCTGAGTGTGGATCAACCGACGTGCCGAGAATAGGCGTTGATTTCATCTTGAGCGCCCCCTTAAACACTTTGTACATCACCAGAGCGAAAAGGAGCTTATCTCGGGTAAGTTGCTTAAAGAGGTAGTTGGGTCTCAAGTAGAACTCTTTAAATGCCTCTCTTTGGTTGTCCTGCAGCTCTCTCAGCGTAAGATCAACGGTTTCAAGGACAGGCATGAGCAGTGTAAAGTGCGTCCAATCCTTCACCTTGATCAGTCCCATCTTGCTCGCCATTTCGTAGAACTTGGTGCCAGGGTATGGGGTGGCAAGCGAGAAGAGGGCGTAGTCAGGGTTCACCCGCTTTGCAAAGCCGATTGTTTCATCGATAGTAGTCTTGTTCTCGCCGGGCATGCCGAGGGTCATTGAAGCGATCGTATGCATACCGATGTCTTTTGCAGTTTTAAAGGCGCGTTTGGCCTGCCCTACTTTCGTACCCTTCTGGACGTTATCCAAAATCTTTTGATTTCCGCTCTCTACGCCAAAAAGCAGCGTTCGGCAACCCGCCTTCCACATGTAAGAGAGCAGCTCCTTATTGAACCGGTCGACCCTCGCCGTGCATCCCCACACGACGTCAATACCGCGACTGATGATTCCCTTGCAGAAGCTGTTCACCCACTTTGGAAAGAGCGTGAAGGTGTCGTCCATGAAGCCGATCATTCTGACTTTATACTCATCGACAACTCGTTCCATCTCATCTGCGGCGTTCTCGGGAGATCGGAATCGGACTTTTCGACCGTGCATCGCGCTTGAAGCGCAGAACGAACAGCCCATGGGGCATCCTCGGCTGCAGATCATGGTGGCTAGGACCTGCTTGCGTCCGAAGAGCATATATTCGCTCATTGGGAGCAGATGTCGCGCGGGGAAAGGAAGCGCATCGAGATCCTCAATAGGCCGCCGTTTAGGCGTTTCAACCAAACGGCCGCCTTCGCGATAGTTGATGCCGTCGATGTTGCGCAGGGGTTTTTCATTCTCGAGAGCGTCGACGAGTTCAAGGGTGGCGTATTCTCCTTCGTTCCTGACAATAACATCGACAAAGTCGTTTTCGCGCAAGAGTTGCTCTGGCATGAAG
>JBAULJ010000192.1:0-7046 GCA_049578125.1 Halobacteriota archaeon | reverse complement strand
GTATTGGCATTGTTAGTAACGACCGCACCTCTATGTAGCTTGCAAGTAATCGTGAGCGTGCTATGGTAACCGCGTCAGCACTAGGAGCAGGCACCGTCATTAATGCGATCGCAACGCTCAAAGGCTCTGCTTTTGCTATAAACCTGAAGACTTGTGCCGAGGTCGAGATCGTCAACAGCGGTATTAAATGCGAAATTGCTGACGATCCCGCAGCAAATACCTCGCTGATTGCAGAATGCGCGCGCTTGGTGGTGGAACGATTTGCCCCAAGCGTCGGTGTGCACATTACAACAAAGAGCGAGATACCGATCGCGAGCGGGCTGAAAAGCAGCAGCGCAGCAGCCAATGCGACGGTGCTCGGACTCGTTGAAGCGCTAGAAATCGAAATGGAGCCGCTCGAGATCGTCAAACTAGGTGTCCTCGCAGCGCGAAGGGCGGGGGTGACGATTACGGGGGCATTCGATGATGCTTGCGCATCGTTTTTCGGAGGGCTTGTGCTCACCGACAATGAGCGCGACTTGCTGCTCAAGCGAGTTGAGCTGAATGCGGCCGTACTGGTCTACGTGCCGCGCGAAAAAGCCTACTCAGCGAAAGCGAACGTCGCACGAGCAAAACTTCTCGCACCGTGGGTCGACATAGCATATCAATTGGCTAGCGAAGGAGCGTACGAAAAGGCAATGATTTTGAACGGCTTGCTATACTGCAGCGCGTTTGGATTTAGCACGGAACCTATGATTTCCGCGTTGGCTGCTGGAGCAAGAGCTGCTTCACTATCAGGAACGGGACCGGCATATATTGCGCTCGTCGATCGGTCATCTTCGCCAGCCGTAAAAAACACGTGGGAACAGCTCGAAGGGCTTATCATCGAAACCGAAACATCCAACAAGGGAGCGCAGGTAGAAGCGCTTTGAAGATTCTCTTGTGGGAGGGGCCAACATTCTTCTAATACGAGGTATATACACTCAAGCCAGATGATAGAAGAGGTGCGAAGTCAAATAGAAGCGATCGATGCGGACATCGTCGAACTGATAGCACGAAGAACAGACTTAGCGTTGCACGTCTTGCACGCAAAAAGGGCGGACGGCTTCACACAGATCAACGACGAAAAGCAAAATGAGCGAGTGCTCAACAGAGCGGTCGACCTGGCTACCGAACGAAATATAGACGTTGGTTCAGTGAAAAAAATTTTTGAAATTCTCATTGCAATGAACCTAGAAATGCAGCACGGCCTGAGTGGGGAAGGTAACCTGCCGTAACTGTGACCTGCGCCATACGAAGACACGAAGTCTCCAACCAATATGATCTATCAGAAAAACGGAATATGCGTCAGTTTTGATGATGGGACAAAATTCAGGCTGGATCCACGAACCTACTCACCAGACGAAATCAATTTAGTCTCACACGGACACTCTGATCACCTACCGACTCGCTGCAATGGCAAAAGCGTCGTGATGTCCGACGTCACGCAGGCGCTGCTGAAGCTCAGAAAATGCGCCACAGCAGACATACTAAGTCACGGTTCAGTATGCGCACTTGACGCAGGACACGTTATTGGCTCGCATATGTTTTTTCTAGAAGGCGACAACACTATTCTCTACACCGGCGACTTCTGCACCAAAGAGAAGTTCTTTTCACCGGGGGCACAACCCGTCGATGTCGACGTCTTGATTATCGAATCTACGTTCGGAAGCGAACAGTACATTTTTCCAGAAACGGAGAAAGTCGCCGCGCAAATTCAAGAATGTGTCGCTTCGTGTATCGAAAACGACGAATCGGTGATCGTTCTTGCCTATCCTTTTGGAAAGGCGCAAGAGCTGACGCACCTTCTTCAGGATTATACTCCTTTTGTTGATAGCGGCATTTTTGAGATTAATGAAGCGCTAGAGAACTTTGGCTATAAGTTTCGCCACCAGCTATTCGACGCGATGTCCGTCAAAGAGTCGCGAGAACCTTTTGTGCTCATTACGAGCAGGCGCGCAAAGCAGCTTCGAGCTCCAGACGAACTGCTCTGTGGAAAAAAGCGCACACTTGCGGTTTCGGGCTGGGCGATTAATCGCGGTTTCAAATACTATCAGGGTGTGGACTACGCATTTGCGTTGTCAGACCACGCTGATTTTCGAGACCTCATAAGATTCATTGATCGATGCAATCCTGACGTGGTATATACGTGTCACGGCTCCGCAAAGAGGTTTGCGGGTCTCGTTCGCGATCACCTCGGCATCGAAACAATACCGCTCGAAAAAGGGCAACACTTTTTGTCTAACTACGCTTGATATGCTGCTGGCGAACAGCCTCACTCAGCCGCGCGAAGGCTTGAAATTGCCAAACTAAAGAGTATATATAACAAAAGCTGTCAACTTACATGGGAGAAGAAGATGTCTGATACCAACGATAACCAAAGAAAGATACTCAATTATCTGAAAAAAGGGGTTACACGAGGTAAATACTTCTTTAAGAGTAAATCAATCGCGCGAGAACTGGGCCTGAGTCCCAACGAAGTCGGCACGAATATCAGCATGTTGATCGACAACTCCGAAGACATCGTCATTGAGAAATGGAGCTATTCTCACGGAACTACTTGGCGCGTGTACACCGCGAAGAAAGCTTGACTACTTTCTTTTTTTAAATGAAGTTTCGGTGAGCCATTGACTTCGGTTTTGGTCATAAATAACTACGGCCAATTTGCCCACCTGATTCATCGCGCTGTTCGAGACCTCGGCATCCGCTGCGAACTCGTCAAGAACACCCTGAGCGCCGACGAGTTACTCCGGCGGGGTTCAGACGGTTTGATTTTGAGTGGCGGTCCAAGTATGGACCGCATAGGAAACTGCAAGCAGTACGTAAGAGAGACAGGCCTGCCAATCTTGGGGATTTGCCTGGGGCATCAGCTGATAGCCGAGACTTTTGGCGGCGCGGTCGGCAAAGGCGCTTCAGGCGGATACGCACGCGTCACGGTAGAAATCATCGAGCCGGATGACATTCTCGTCGACATGGGGCCAACGATAAGCACGTGGGCGTCACACGCCGACGAAGTGAATCGCTTGCCGAACGATTTCGCGAAACTCGCTCGTTCAGAGATTTGTGAAGTGGAAGCGATGAGACACCCCACTAAACCTATTTACGGCGTGCAATGGCATCCTGAAGTGTCGCACACGGAAGCGGGAGATACTCTTTTGCTGAACTTTGTCAAAATCTGCGAGCAGAACTAGCGCCTCGGCTTTGGCGCAGAGAAGTCGATTCGAATAGCGCCCTTCGGACAGCTTCCAATGCACGTTGTACAGCCGAGGCAGAAACTGGGATCCTTAACGACGCATTTTCTCTTGCCGTCAATGACGGCAACGCCGTAAATTCGCTGGCCCTTGGGACAAACCCGAGCGCATTTTCCAACGCCATCGCACTTTTCGTGGTCAATAACAATCCGAGGCATTAGAACTACTGTTGCTGAAGAATTAGTCGTTAATCTCGCCGACCCGCATTTCACTGACGTAATCATCTCTCTTGAAATGCAGCGACAACTCGCGCGAAGCAGCCTCTGGCGAATCGGCTGCGTGCACCAAGTTTCTCACCTGCTCAAGGCAAAAGTCCCCGCGCAAACTTCCGGGCATTGCTTCAATCGGATTTGTTGCCCCGACAAGTTGGCGAACCGCGCGCACTGCATTGAATCCCTCAACCGCCATTACGATGATTGGTCCAGACGTGACGTAGTAAACCAAGTGGTCGTAAAAGGGCTTGTCGCTGTGTTCTGCGTAATGTTTTCTGGCCGTTTCGATATCTAAATTCTTGAGCTTCAGCGCTCGAAGTTCCAGACCTTTCTCCTCGAGTCGCGAAACAACCTCTCCAACAAGCCCCCTCTTAACTCCGTCTGGCTTAATCATCAAGAACGTGCGTTCAATGTGATCTTCGGACGCCATTTAGACCCTCGTCACGCTTTTTTGCGCGCTGCTCGCCCAGGTTCTGTCCAAGCAACTCGTCGCGCAAGACGGCCCAGTCTGAAGTTCTTTTCACATTTAGAAGAGCAAAAATTGTGCACCGTTCCATCTCGCTTGACGAACATCTTGCCGGTGCCAAGTTCGATGGCGCCCCCGCAGAAGGTACACGTTCGCTTTTCCATCGTCTCACCGTGTCATGAGTTTCTTGGCTTCGTGTGCCGTCTCACGAAGCATAAGAATGTCTCCAATTTGGACAGGACCCACGCAATTCCGCGTGATTATTCGCCCCTTGTTCGAGCCCTCGAGGACACGGCACTTCACCTGTTTCGCCTCTCCGTGCATCCCGGTGTTTCCCACTATTTCGATGACCTCTGCAGGTGTTGCGTCGTTATATTCTGCCACCGCATGTCCTCCGCGATTGATCCTTCAAGATTAACCCGAGCGAATCGTTTTGAGCTGCTCGACGACTTCATCGACGAGGGCTTTGCTCTTCCCTGCGTCTATGATTGCGGCCGCTGCGGAGCCGACATCAAGCCCCGACGCAGCTCCAAGATCGCTCTGTCTTTTTACATAGACGTACGATATCCGCTTCTCATCGCAAAGTGGGGGAATGTGTGCCACGATTTCTTCAGGTTGAACGTCTATACTAATTAACACGAGTTGAACGATTCCCCGTTCGATCGCCTTAGTGACCTCATTCGTACCCTTTTTTATTTTCCCTGTATCACGGGCACTCTCTAAGGCTTCTAACGCCTTGCTTTCGACCTCGTCTGGGATTTCAAATTTCACAAACATGGGTTTTGCCATACTCACATACCTCTTTCAGGATCCGAACGCAAATCATTCGAATCCTGTCATCATTCATCGATATAGGTGCTCTCGTAGGAACTCAAAAAGCCGTATCGACCAAGCTTTCTTCTTGTCAATAACCGCTTGCGATGTCCTGTCGGTGTCCTCATTTTATATGGTTAGGTATAAATGCTTTTTCGATGGCGCATCAGGACCTTGGCACTCGTTAGCGTTGTTACGCTAATGCTGCCCTAATTCAAACCTGCTTATGTCAGAATAGCCGGCAGGTAAGAACTTGGCTATCTGATCTACCGTTATAATCTTTCGTAAGCTCTTCTTCTCGTCCTCACGTGCCGTAGCGAGAAGCTCTCTAGAAATCATCTTCGCTAGATCATTCGGATTGTATTTTCCGGGCTCGATGACGACGACTAGCTCAGCCACGCGGGTTATGGCAGACACGGGCCCTCCGACGATCTTGTCGTCGTGGATGCCGATGGCAAGCCGCGCTGGTGACTCCAGATAGTGTCGCTCACCCCTAATAATGAAAGCGCCTTTAGGCACATGCTCTCCAGATTCAGGGGTTTTCGACACTTGGTCCGGATGCACCCAGTAGCAGCGGCCGGAACCGAGACCTTGTTTCCAGATCGCAGAGTAAGACACAGCGAATTGAGCAGCCTCGCGTAAGGTGGGTTCTGATATTTCCTTGCCTTGAGATTTCACGATCACGGCCGGTGCTCCGTAGACATCGGCGTGGAGAAATATGTCACGAGGTTCTAGGTACTTCTTCACCAATTCTTCATTTGTATCCGCATCTCTGCCGCCAACTATTAGAAATCCTTCTGTTGAAAAAAACCAACGATACCGCTCGTACCAGCGAGTCTTCTTTTTCTTGATGCGGCGCTTTTCAAGCCCCAGTTGTTTGGCCTCTGACCCTTGTTCTTCGTTCATTTTTTTCAATGAGAGCGTTAGCGCGCGCTCCGCGCCCTCGGCCTTTGCTTTCATCACCTTCGCCTTTTCGTAGTACTTCTGCGCGTTTTGAGGAACGTCCACGTCAACAACGACGTCGATGAGGACCTCTCCAACTTCGATGGTGATGGTCCCTGTGCTTTGATCGACCTGCTTGAAGAATGAGAAAGAGCCGAGAGCACGGTTGACTTCGCCCCACGTTTTCGACCTTCGGGCCTCTCTTACCGTGTTAATTAATCGATCGATCTCTTGATACTTTTCGAACAGCAAATCTCCTTTTGACTTGTTCTCGCGCTCTTGGTTTTTGAATTGTTGAATTGCCGCTGTTTGCCTATCGATGATTTTTTGAAGTCGCGCGTGGGTTGCAGGCGCAGTTTCTGGTCCTTCAATTTTCAGCCCGTAATAAACGTCAAGGGCTTGGTTGAAACTTGGGAAATAGTGTTTTTCGTATCGGTCGAACTGTGATACCTCAAACGGAAGGACGTCGACAGGCGCTGATTCATTTTCATACACGACGTGTGGTTTTAACGTATTCGATCGAAGTGGATCAAAAACCTCTCTCAACGCGACATAGAGCCTTTGAACCTCCCCCGGACTAACGCTCGCACTGCTTTTTTCGACTTCTGCTCTCAAACATATTTCTTCAGCATACAAGCCCCCCATATTGAAACGAGTCGCGAGCGTTCTAACGACATCGCGCGAGACCGGCGTGATAGCCGCCTCAAACTCGTTGTACGACAGGTCGATAGGGCTGAGCTGCGTTGCAGGATACTCGTACTGTTGGCCTCTCACGACCTGCCGTGTTGCTGACCTCACGCCTCGCAACGGCAAAATAATGCGCTTGGACTCGTCGGCAAGGATAACGTTGCCTTTCGAAAAGAGTTCACATATCAAGTAGCGTTCATCATCGCCGCGCACAAACCGTATTTCCACCACGCGGTCAAAATCATATTGCGCAATTGTGCTTATCCTTCCGCCTTTGAGCTCTTTTCTTAGTAGCATCGGAAAACTAGGGGGTAAGGCGGGTGCTGCGGTAGGGGTAGACGTGAGGTGTAATCGCTTTCCTGCTTCGATTACTAAGTCGTGTTTCCCATTTTTTGTCGCAAGCTTTAAACGAAGCTCCACAGGCGTGAGTTGGTAAGCCTTTTCCAGCTTCGCTCCGATAAGTACGTCTAATTCCGGCAAAAGTGCTGCCACATCAACGCTCGTCATTACCGTCTTCAAGCGATCGCCTCTAATTAGGCATCTCGTCCGCCAAACAAACCCAATCCTATCACACGATCGTTTGTTAGAGACATAAAACCTGCGTTCTTGCGGCGCGCGTCCGTCGGCCGTGCCGTCACCCTTTTCAGAACGTAAATC
>JBAULJ010000191.1:0-5771 GCA_049578125.1 Halobacteriota archaeon | reverse complement strand
TCATCAGCCCCGTCAAGCGGGCCGCCACCGGCGTCGACCGCTTCGTGAAGGAGTTCGAACGGGACGAGATGCAACGGCGGATTTACCGACCAAAGCTCATCCCGGTGGCGTGGCAGCCCGAGATGCGCATGTTTACCGAGGACGAGTTTGTCTCCAAGGTGACGGTCGAGGGGAAACTGCAGAACACGACTTCAGATACGATAACCGCGTTATGCAACCAAGACCGATACAATCCGCTCGACGGTGAGCTCGTCAAAGCAGCCGATGACCTCGCAGCGTTTATGGAAGCGTATTTGGCGTTGCAAAACGGCATTTCGAATGCACAATTGCAGGCTGCCGTTCGAGAAAAGCAACTGTTCTATCGCAATAAGACGATTGCTGGGATAAACTTCAGCAAGGTGTACAAGGGTTTTCACTAGGTCGAGGTGCGCTCTGGTTTATTAGCTTATACAAGGATTGAGCGCGCCCATGGGTATGCAAGCGTCCTTGCTACGTTCATCCGAGCTCAGTTTCGCAGAATCCGAAACCGAGTGTTTTTGCCACAGTTTCGATACTTGAAGCCATATTTGGGCTCCTCTTGTGGGGCATGTTTGTCGCAACCCTGACGACAAAATGGGCGATAGCCGGGCGGAGAAACTATATCGGATGCGAATTGTCAAACAAGCAGATGTAGGCTGTGCTGATGACGGACGTGGTGAAAAATGACGTACTGCAAAGAGTGCGGGCATAAACTGGGCTTCTTAGAACACGCAACCGATGGCCTCTGTAACGGTTGCCGACAACGAGCAGCGCACGATCAAGCGCTGAAAGCGCATAGCGCGGCCATAGCTCCGTATGTCGGCGCAGAACTCCCGGTTATCACGGTTGTCAACGCGATTATGAAAAAAGGCGAGACTGCGCACTATCGAGCAGCGACGGTGCTCAAGGAGCTCAAAACGGTCAACCTCGGCTATTCGGGAGCGAGTCACGGCGTCTCGATCCCTCTTCCGATAAAGGTGGGGGGCTTTCCCGTGCGCTATTGTGTGGGTCAATCGCGCGGGCACATCGTCAAACACGACGAGTTGCTTGAAACGTCGCGCGGAGACTTGATCGCAAGTAATCAACGCCTCTTTTTGAACCCGTTCGCGGGTCACAAGCCGTTGAGCGTGCCGCTCTCGAAGATCGCGAGTTTTCACGTCTACGAGAACGGACTCGAAGTATGGCAGAACGGCAAGGAGCGTCCCTACCTGTTCGTGCTTGATGCGAAAGCGAGCGAGATATGCGGGCTTTGCCTCTCACACTTGCTTGAAGGAGGGGGTTAAACACAAATGACCGGTAGAGAGGAGTTTATCTTGAGCGAGCTTAAGCGGCTCCAGCGCGAGATCGACGTGCTTAAGAAAGTCTACGCGCATTATCTGGAGGAGGGACTGAAGCGCGAGGAACGGGCCATGGAGGAGATGAATAAGATGCGTGCTAGGATGGAGGAGGCAGCACAGGCTAATGAAAAGCTCTTAAAAAGGAATGAAGATCTCTTAAAGGAGATAAAGGAGAATCAAGAGCGCATTTTTCACGTATGATCGAGAGTTAACGCCCCTCATCTTTTTTTTAAAACCGGTGAATTGAGGGGCTCTTGAATAATTAGGCCTTAAGACCGGATAGGCATTTTTTCCAACGCAAGTTTTTGATCTGTTTCGGTAGTTGTCGGTCCGACTAAGCCGTCTTGTTTGATGGACGAATATAATTAGAGGCAGCGCGTACGGCTAGCCAAGTGGAGAGACAATGAAAGTTACACTCGACGATCTTATTAAATGGTGGAGCGCAATCGCGCTGGTGCTGAGGTTAAACGTTAAGCCCGTGACACGTCAGTAGGTGCTTTGTCTTTGGAAAAAGTACGACATCGGAGATAAACGGCGAGAGTGACGAGGTGGTATAAATGACTGTTATGATACTTGACTGGGATTTTATGCACTATTACCGGCGCGTAGACGAGCGATATTTAACGCTCGACGAAACAATAGACCAGGTAAAAGGGCACGAGCGACAGAACAAGGCGATAAAGGCGCTGGTAGCGAACAAGGTAAAGGCGCTGGTAGCGAACAAGGCGATAAAGGCGCTGGTAGCGGAGCCACGTAGCGACGAGGAACTAAAGGAGACGCTAACTGACTTGCGAGACAATAACGCCGAGTTGAACCGTATAAAGCGACACTTGCACACGCTTATAAACGCAGGCGTCGAAGTGCTACCACAGCCGGACCCACGCCTCTCTATGCCGGAGTATCAACGCGCCTTGTATAAAGGCTTAAAGTGGCTTAGTGCAAAAAACCAATGGGTAACCGAAGCAAACGAGCCTTTTAGAGTATAATCACCTAACACCTCGCTAAGTAGCATCAAAAGCGAGACCAGGACAGAACCAAAGGCACCGTGAGGTCTATATCTCTAAACGCAAATCTTTGATGCTCCACCCACCCGACCTGATGAGACTTTTCCTTCACGATTGACGCTGAAACGCGTGACAGCCCTCGCTGAGCCTATTCTTTTCAAACCCCTCGTTAGCAAGTTGTCTTTCATACCAAACCGGCAGAGATAGGGATCGTACCTACACCGGAGAGCGCTGATACCGCTATCAGAAAAGGATTACGGATTATCATTTCTTCGCTTCAAACTGAGTTTGATTCACGTCAAACAACACACAGACCAGAGATACTTAAGTGGCTCAGAGAAGTTGAAAGGAAGGCCGGACGGGAAAAATCAATCAGCACCCATATTGCCGTTCCGCGCATTGCAGCAAGAGACTGCTCGTGGTCAAATGCCCCAAAACGTGATACCGGATCACAAAAAAAACAACCCGGGGTAACATGGTTGAATCAACGGAAGCGGCGGGAGCAGGGCACCGCCCTTGTTCTCAGAGGGTCGGCAAAGAGGCGTGACCTCAGCTTCTTCCTTCTTGTCTTTAGCATGGCGATCGCGCTGACCCTCGTCCCGAATTCCAGCGTGCGTTCGGCGGCCGCTCCTTTGTTCATCGTCGTCTATGTCGTATACCTCGTGATCGTCGTCAGGTTCGAAGACCCGTACCGCGAAGCGGATATCGAGCCGCTCAAGCTTGGCTCACTCGTTCCGCGCGCACTCCGTCATGCGACAGCGGCTGACCCCTCCTTATGGGGTGCGACGCTCCAAACCTTCCTCGCGCTGGTGCTGATAATTATCGGCGCCCAAATCTTCGTCGGGCAAATCATTGATCTCTCCGCAAGTTTGGGCATCAATGCGACCGTGCTTGCGCTCATCATCGCACCGTTTGCTACGGAGCTTCCTGAAAAATTTAACAGTGTCCTCTGGGTGCGTCAAGGAAAGGATACTCTCGCGCTAGGGAACATAACCGGTGCGATGGTCTTTCAAACGTGCATCCCGGTTGCCTTCGGCATTGCCTTTACGCCGTGGGCGTTAGGGAGCCTTGAACTTGTAAGTGTCGTGCTGACGTTCATCGCGAGCCTAACACTCTACATTCAAGCGACGCGGGAACGGCTTAGCGCCGGATCGCTTATCTTTAATGGCATTTTCTACTTCGTTTTCGTCGCGTTCGTGTGGATACTCGTCTGAGCTGCTAGGATGTGCGCTGTCGCCTTTCTATTTCGCGGAACGGCGAGTTCTTTCTCGTTGGCTCATTCGCCCCCACGAAGCCAGAGGAGCTTATGCCAATGTGAACGCAGATACGTGATGGCTCGAGACTTGAGAGCACGCGTGCTACAATGTGCTATAGCAAGCGCTCTCGCAAGTGACTGTGCAAAGCATCAAGTCATCTGGTCGAGTTTATGGGGCTTGTCGAATCGGTTGGGGTTTCTCACCCCCGTCGCCTCTTTCGCACGTCGCTACGTCGATGGCACGGCCTTTGCTGCCCCAGTGCAAGGATCGTAGCGCAGGCATCGAATCCAGGTTCGCTTTAAATAGACGTTTCGCCACATTTCTATGGACGTAATTGATTGGTGACATATATGGACGACTGGAAAAAAAGACTCGATGACCTCTTTCAAAAGAAGGCGGCCCACGAACAAAAATTGGCGGAAGACAGACAGAAAGCTGCCCCCGCACATGCCCAGCAATTCTCGCTCGTTGCGGAACTCTTCGATTCGACGATCAATCTAGCTTTTGAAGAGGTACGGTCGGAACTGCTGAAACACGGATCCGAAGCAAACATCGTTCTCGCGCATCCGTCAGTCAGAGCCGGTTCCCGATTAGCCAGTGCAATTGAGATCGACGAGGGGTTAACGCGGTTCGGTTATGAGATTTATGCCCGTATCTCTCCGACGGGGTACAGCTTGAATACGCGCGTACAGGTAGACAACTACAAAACCGCCCGGCATGACGTCGTGCAAAGTCTCCTGTCTAACACAAGCTCAAAAGAAGACATTATCAATGACGTCGTCGAGCGGTACATGACTGCCATAACGGCACACTTGTAGGGGCGTATCTCCCCTATACGCGGATCGCGTGAACGCACGAGTCCGTGTCGTTGCTGCCCAAAGCAGATGAGCCGGTGGATCGTGAGACTGCGCGAGTAGAGGGCCAAAACACTCGTTGAAACGCGTACACAACACTCCTATGACTGATGCGGCAAGAGATGATGGGAATTCAGAGTCCGGCCCCGTCACGGTCGTGATCCGGCGCAGAATCAAATCGGGCTTTGCTCAGGCTTATGAGGCGCTAGAAAAAGAGATATCAACTGATGCCGCGGCACACGCAGGTTATCTTGGCTCAACTTTCTTGCGCCCGGAAGGCGCCAGTGACCGGGGCTTCGTGACAATTGTCCGGTTCGATAGTTACGCAAGCATGATGCAATGGGAGCACTCTGCAACTGGCAAGGCCTTGATCGACCACGCTGATGCGATGAGCGAGAGTCCGGCCAACATCCGTAGATCCGCGGGATTGTCCCTCTGGTTTGCTCCTCGGCATCCCACGTCTCCGTCACGCTGGAAGATGGTACTGCTCCTAACCGTGAGCATCTTCATAATGGCTGAGATTATGACACCTCTCCTTAATCCCGCTCTTCGTTTTCTGCCACAACCCCTTGCGTTGTTTATTTCTTTGGGGATACAGATCGCTCTGCTCACGTATTTCGTGTTACCGTGGCTCACCGCGCTACTCGCAAAATGGCTTTATGAGGTCCCAAAGTCCAAGGAATAAGTAAGCGGGAGTGTGCAGCGGTACCCCGTGTTTAGTGTTGGTTGGTCTGTTATTGAGCTCTCGTCAACAAGTTCTTTGAGCTCTCGTTCAGTGTCTCTTGTGAGTTCTGATTCTTGAAGTTGGCTTGAGCGAGCTTACTGCTACTTGTCTGCAAGTTCTGAAGGTCTTGCACCACCGTCGCCTTGGTCGGCTTCACGGTGACGCTGACTGTGATCGGAGCACTATCAACGTAGCCATCGTTGACGATGAGCTGGAGCTTGTAGGTGCCCGTGCGATCGGGGACAAAGGTGGGCTTGGCTAAGGTAGGGTTGGTAATAGTCGCTATGCTGAGCTGCGGTTTTCGACGATTGCCCACGCATAGGCCAACGGGTCGCCGTCAAGGTCAGCGCTCCCGCGTCCGTCAAGGGTTACGGTGCTTCTGACGATAGCCGTTTGATAGAGGCCTACTTCGGCATTAACACGGTGTCAATGATGTGAATGACACCGTTAGTGCACTCAAGGTTGGCATCTTTAACCACAGCATCGTTTATCTTGATCCCGTGCCGCAGCCAATGATGTTCGTGAACCTCGAGCATACCGCCTTGGACAGTAAGAAGAGTCTTCTGCTTGGCTAAATC
>JBAULJ010000190.1:0-2847 GCA_049578125.1 Halobacteriota archaeon | reverse complement strand
GGTTAAGCGCGGGCTGCACCTACTCGCAGAGGCTCTCACAAAAGTGTTCGACGGACTCGAAGGGCCAGTTCTGTCCCAGTTTGCTTTGCATACAAATCGAGTACATCTTAACCGTTTTTTTCAGATTTATTCTGCTGCTGCTAATCATTTTGCGAAGCGCCGCACTGAGCAGAGAGTAACAGAAGGCGGTCACTAGCTGCAGCGTGGTCAAACGTTTTGTCGCCAAGTAGGCGTACGACAAGCTCGCAAGCGCTCGGTTCTTTCTGCATTTCTTATCCTTGACCAGCTTGTTGCTCACGTAGCCGAGATGTTCGGGAAGCATGTTTGCGACCGGTGGGCTTATCAGCGACGCAAGCCGCATTAACGGCTGAGGCCACGAACGTGCTTTAGCAACGGCGCCTCGTTCTGAATAGACAGTGTCGATCATACCCTTGTCGATCATCCCGGCCTTTTTTTCGACGCTTCTGCTGAAAATGTCGGGATGACGAGCTTCAGCTTCGACGATGAGGCGGATCACCATGCCTGCGCTGGTTGCCCGAAATGCGTAGTCCGAGTCCTCTGAGCCAACGAAGAAGTGGCGCGCGTCGTAGTATCCTATCTGGTCAAGCACTTGCTTCGAAATCAACGCCCCGTGCGTCGCAAAAAAGGAAAGATCCCTGCTTTCGGTGAATCCATTCCAAACCATGCGACCCCAAATGTTTTGTACGGCTCCGGATTGAGGCGCTACGACAGATGGACGACCAATGTATACGATCTTAGGACACAGGATGTCTGCCCGTTCTGCGTTTTGCAAAAGAGAGCCTAAGCACCCGTTTTCGACGGTGCCATCCTGATCGAGAAGCCACACCCAGTCAAACCCTTCTTCGTGCGCGATGCTCATTCCAAGGCAAAACCCTGCGGCTGAGCCGGTGTTTTCGGTGGCGCGCACGTAACGAGCGAGCGGGTAAGAGCCTGAGTGCGTCCCAAATGTTGCTTCGTTCTCACTGACACAGACGTCGCGAGAATTGTCAACCACGATCAAACCGTTCAAGCCCTCTTGAGTTTGGAGAGAGCAGAGCAGCCGCGCAAGTTCATTTGGGTTATCATAAGCAACGGTCACGGCGCAAACCTGCATGGCTGGTCAAAAAGGTGTCGCGAGCGTGCAGCGTGTTTCGATGCAGCAAAGAAGCGGGAGGGTATGCCTCCCCCTCTCTTTTGACCTTATCCGCCTTATGGGTACATCTGCGTCAGAGCTAAAACGTAGTCGAACCCTCACGTTGATAACTCATCTAATCTAACACAGTCGATCCCGTCAATCGTTTCAGCTGGGCGTAGCTATTCGCGATAGTTGCCTCTAACTGCGGGAGCATCGTGTCCGCTTGCTCTATTATGCGCTTTGCCTCCTCCCGTTTCAAGTTAGCCTCGAATATGATTGCTGCGCGTTGCCCGCCGTCAAGCGACTTAATCTCATCTTTGAGCATTTTGGCCGTCCGCTCCGCGTTGCCGATTTCAGTTTTCTTGCTGGCGACCTCACCCCTCTTGGCTCTGAAGTGCTTGACCGTCCGCTCCGCGTTGCCGATTTCAGTTTTCTTGCTGGCGACCTCACCCCTCTTGGCTCTGAAGTGCTCATCATCTCGCCGTTCGAGCGCATGGAGGTCGCGTAGTTCGCTCTGAAGTTTGACCTCCTCCCCCGGGGTGATGTCTTTTTTGAGATGGCCCACTCTTGACATAAGGCCTAAATCCGCTTTCATTGCCGTGATCTTAGCAGCTATCTCGTGAAGCTTCTCGGAGTAGAGGGCCTCATCCTTCTCCAAGCTGACGAGTTCCGCTTCCACCGTGGCCAACACACGGTCCTCAACCTTTGCAAATGGCATCTAATCCAACGTCCTCATTTCTTTTTTGTGTCATCAACGTGTCAACGGTTGCAAACCACTTAAAGGAGACGCGATAATGGTTAGTGCGCCCGTCCCGGTCAACCTCTCCGGCACTATCGCGGCTCATTTTATCTACTAACCGAGAGCATGCAACTCGTCGAGAGGGCGTATTAATGAACGCGGGCTAATGTCAGATTTATCGCTTAATTCTGAGGTTGATTGCCATTCGTCGGTCATGTGCTTGAGAATGGCCGCCCGCATGGTCAGCACATTATCCGCGACACGCCTAAGAAATCATTATGGGATCGGATCAGAGGGCGTTCATGTGGTTCGGAGTTGTCACTCTAACTCGTGCACTCAAATGAACCCGTCTCCAACTCCTTTTCCAGGTCTTACTGCTAGTTTTACATGCTCCAACTAGGCCTGCAGACGCACCAAACCATATAACTCGAGGTATTCTCCGCTTCTGCCAATAGAACACAGCGAGGCCTAAACTACAAACCAAGTCGTCATGTGTGCCCACTTTGAGGGCGCCCATTTCTGGCTCGCCGTGTGCCCGTTACGCGCATTCAGATCTAGTGAAAGCCTTGATACACCTTGTCGAAGCTAATGCCAGCAATCGTCTTTTTCCGATAGAACCGTTTCTTCTCTTGAACGGCAGTTCGCAATTGTGCATTAGAGATACCATTCTGCAGCGCCAAATACGCTTCCATGAACGCCGCGAGGTCGTCGGCTACTTTGACGAGCTCTCCGTCGACCGGATTGTAGCGATCTTGATTGTATGACGCGGTTATCGTGTCAGAGGTTGTGTGGCGCACATGCCCGTCGACCGTCACCTTGGAGGCGAACTCGTCCTCGGTGAACATCCGCATCTCGGGCTGCCACGCCACCGGGATGAGCTTTGGTCGGTAAATCCGCCGTTGCATCTCGTCCCGTTCGAACTCCTTCACGAAGCGGTCGACGCCGGTGGCGGCCCGCTTGACGGGGCTGATGA
>JBAULJ010000189.1:0-3317 GCA_049578125.1 Halobacteriota archaeon | reverse complement strand
ATACACGCTGTTAACAGAAGAGCCGAAACGTCCTGCTGTCGCTATCCTTTCCTCAGATTCGCTATCCGGAAATGCCCCTTGCAAGTCTGAAAATCGTTCGATCAGGCTGTCATGCACAGCTGCCGCTTCGTGAAGGCTAGGGCATCTTTTCAGGGCCTGCATCCTCATTACTGAAAAAACAACATGGCTTTTCGTGTTTGACGTTTTAACCAGCGAGGCGCCCTCAACAAGTTAATGCTTTGCTGCCCGTTTAAGCGCTACAGCGCGGAAATCGTGTTCGCTCCGAGCCAGGGGTATCGCTTTGCGGCCTCGAATTGCAGTACATTTGCGTTCAAGAGCATAAGCTTAAAAGAGATAGATGGTCGTTAGTAGCACGCGGACGCACGTGACGCATTCCGCGCGCTGCGCTTGCGAAAAAGGAAGTAAGGAAATATGAAAAACATTGTAGAGACAGCAATTGATGCTGGTTCCTTCACAACGCTGGTATCAGCAGTGAAGGCAGCAGGTCTCGTCGATACCTTGAGCGGACCTGGTCCCTTTACGCTCTTTGCCCCGAACGATGACGCGTTTGCCGAGCTGCCTGCCGGCACGGTAGACGAGTTGTTAAAAGACAAAGACAGGCTCACTGCAGTGCTTACCTATCACGTAGTGCCCGGCAAATACATGGCAGCCGACGTGATGAAAATGACGACAGCAAAGACCGTTCAGGGCGCGACGCTGGCGATTGCAACGGAGACAGCGGTCATCGAGGAGGACACGGTAGTCGTTGAAGATGATGTCGTGGTCGAAGAGGATGAAATCGCGGCATTTGAAGAGTTAACGGTGGACGATGCGATAGTCATTCAGGCGGATATTGAATGCACTAATGGCGTGATTCACGTTATTGATTCCGTCCTTGGGCCTGAATAAGGCGCGCGTGTAGCCAGGGGATGCCCTGGCCTCTTTTTCATGTACACCGCGTGCATCCCGATGTTCGCTGTGACCGGATTGTTCCGCCGGCTTGCCTGCGAAGTCGATACGGAGCCCTCACTCAGCGCGTTCTCTGCGTAGAGGTGGCTCACGCAGTCACATCTCGTCGTTCAGGCGTCTTTTCTCTCGTGCCGGTTGCGCAGCGAACTCGCCGCAGAGGTTTTGCCTGAACGTCCGGGCAGGTCTTGCAACAGAGACAGTTCATCACGTTTTCTGACATCGTTGGAATGTGCACGTCAATCCCCCTGATAAAGCACGTTCTGCTCGAATCTTCGTCCGTTGCGAGTGCATGCGGAAGGGTTACTCACTTTCGTAATGTGTAGTAGGTCCTTCGCGAGCAAAGCGCCTAAAAATCATCGCAAACCAGCGCTGTCGCGTTCCATTTGGTTAAAAAGAGTTTTTACCTCGGCTTTTACGCCTTCGAGACGATGTTCCAGCTTCTCTACGCGCTCCTTTAAGTCATTTATTTCGCTTTCGTAGTCCATTTTCTTGACCCCCTCGGTTCTTGACTATCGTTTTGCGTTTACGCAGTCACTTAGCTGCATTTACGAATGTTCATACGCCCGTCATATTCGCGGCACTGACGCAAAGCGCCAGCACCTTTTAATAACCCGTCACCGTTGTCGCCGTGCACTGTTTGGAATCCACGCACCGTGCGCGCTCTTGATGCCTTCTTCGCGCCCGCCCGCCAGGTCTAACGCAGGGACAACGCCGTCGGGTAACAAAAGCGCTCCTACGAACGGGGTGGACTATTTTATGGGTACCTTAACGCCTTCAACTCGCTCTGCTAACGGTATGATCGCCTTTAAAAGTCCATTTGAGAACGTCGCCGTTGCTTTTTCCGGATCAGTCTTAAGCATGAGTACCCAGCAGCCTCTATACGCTATATCGTCTCGGGGTGCCGTCAGACAAAACCCGTTTTCCATCGCTTCAAATTCGATATCCTTCTTGTGTACGCCAGGGAGTTCCACTATAATGGTGTAGGTTTCCGCGTCGTGATAGAAAACTGCATCTGGTGCGACCGGGATCCTTTCTTTTTTTTCAGCCACTGATGATCACCAATGGAAGGTTCACTTCAAACGCTTAAATAGCTTAGCCGCGTTAAAGCGCAAAACCAGCCTCTTGTAACGTACGCTGAGGCATCAAGAAAAGAGAGCCAAGGCACCGATTAGTGACCCAGATATAGCTTTTGCCACGCCGTTAGCGCACCTTTTGAACCGTACTAGCATCGCTTAACGTCATGCGCGCCCGTAAGGTGTTTCGATGCGAGGGCCGCATCAAATTCGTAGGCAGTGGTTCTTTCCTGACCCGAACTTGAAGCGTTCCTTTTTGACAGCTGCACCTCGAGCATCCACGCCGCTACCGTGCCGCTGAGCCTGTCCTTGAACTCTCCCTTAAGTGTGAGGCGTTGCTTGGCGATGAAATACTCATTGAGTTTGTGGATCAGCTCCTCGTTTCGTTGACCATCGAGGCTTATTAAGCCGTGGGCGTCTTCTAATCCGGAAACCCTCGCCTTTGGCTCTTCAAAGGTTGAAGCCGAGAGCTCATCTTCCCTGACCCCGAAAGTGACCGTACCGCGACCGGCGTGAGGCACCTCATTAAGACAAAAGGTAACATCGCCGACGCTCTCAAAAACACGTTCTTGCATTTCAATCACCAGAACAAAATGCGTCGAATTCCTTAAGGCTATCGTAATCCCATATCAGAATTTGGTTTTTGTAACACGCGATCGGGCAATCTAGTCGAATGTGATGCGGCCCCGAAACCACAGCGCTTGTAACCGTAGGCACTCGTCAAAGTCGTCAACGGTCGATGTTTCGCTCATATTTTGTGCTTGGAAAGGTGCTCTCACGGCTCAATAGGTTTTTGCTTACGGACGTTACCGAGACGAAGCGGGCTTTTGGTCACGATTTAAACGCAGTAAGTGACTGAGCCGCGCGGCTTCTTTAACCTTAATTAGACCTATTTATTTTTCGATTTCCTTTGACCTACGGGCTCGGCTTAAGGGCTGACGCTGAACTGCATATATTTTGCAAAGCGAGAAGTGACTCCGAGGAGGGGGCGATATATATATATTTGGCCTCAGCGCCTTTTCGTAAAGCTGTGAACAAGATAAAGGAACACCATAAAGACGAAGCACTGACCTTGTCCATTGAGCACGCTGCACGCCTTATCGGCGTGAGCCGAACAACCGCTTACCGGATGGTGCGGGACGGCCAACTGCGGGCCATCAGAGTTGGAAGGCGGGTGCTCGTCCTAAAGAAGCCCTTAATGGAAATGCTCGAGGCTGAAGACGATACAAGACGCTTGTGAAAACTCAGCGGTGAGCCAGCGCTGCTATCCCTCAG
>JBAULJ010000188.1:0-2158 GCA_049578125.1 Halobacteriota archaeon | reverse complement strand
AATCTGACGCAAGCACAAACTATTGCTTTCACTACCCTCATTACGGTGCAAGTTGCCATTCTATTCACAGCGCGATCGATATCAGATTCGGCTTTTAGCTTCAGCCCGTTTTCCAATAAATATGTATTAATTGGTGCCGGGGCGACTTTAGGGCTTCAGCTCTTAATAGTCTATTCAGCGAGTCTGTTTGGCATCAGCCCATTCCGAACTGCACCTTTCCCGGCAATATGGTGGCTGCCCATAATACTGATCTCAATCTTTGGCTTCTTTGCCGTAGAATTGGAGAAACTAATACGAAAGCGTTTGACGAAAGCAAACACAACACGCGTCTAATAGCGCAGAGAAGAAGTTTTGAGTGACAGATGTGGTTTGGCTGTAACGATAGCCAGTGGCGTCGTATCATAATACATTTTGGATATCGCCTGACCCCATGAGCTACCTCATCCGGCATATGTCGTTTGTTCCTTCGAGCTTGCGACGTCCTTATGGTTTGGTAGGTGTCATTAGACATTGACGTCGTCCAATCTGACGCCCATTGGCATCAGCAAACGCCGTAGCGTATAGCTCACTCGAGAAACAAAGGACGCGCACGGGATGGGTTCGATGGAAAAAATTGCGATTCCGCCAACGGTGTTGGCTCTGTCATCTTCAACATCCTTTTCTGCACAAAATACCTTGCGGGGTTTCACTAATGGAGATTAGTCGCGGTGAATATATGAAAGCCCTTATTTGCGTTGACGGATCCCCAGTCACGAATGAGGGCTTTAGGTGCGCAGTAGATGCGCTTCGGATCGATATCGAGTACACGCTCTTGTACGTGCTTGAAGAGCACGGCATCTACGACAGCTACAAGCGGATCTTCAGGGAAGACTTGGAACGGATAGAAAGGCTCTTTGAAGACGTCGATTCAGAGAAAGAGGCGGCAAAGAGAATGTTTGTTCTCCCCCTGTGCGAATATATGCGTGAGCGCGGCACTGATGGACGAAGATTGTCGCGTCCGCTGGCGAGCAGCCGATGCACTTGGGCAACTCCGAGACGATCGTGCCGCAGAACCCCTCATAAACGCACTCAACGACATGGAACCACGCGTTCGGCAGAGTGCCGCCGCCGCTATCCGGTCTCTGGCAGAAGGTGCCATAGCCCCCTTATCAAGGCCTTAAGGAGTGTTTACTGGGGGGTTCGAAGGGAAGCAGCGTACCTCTTGCGAGACATCGGAGAACCTGCGGTTGCGCCACTCATTGCGTCCTTGGCACATGAAGAATGCGAGATTCGATGGTACAGCATAGAAGCCTTGGGGAAAATCGGCGATAAACAGGCCGTAGCCCCCCTTATCGATGCCCTCCTTGACCCCCATTGGGTTGTAAGGTCAAAGGCGGCCGAGGCACTTGGCAGGATCGGCGACGAGCGGGCGACAACTGCACTCGCAGCGGCATCAAAGGATGACGATTGGCGTGTCCGATATGAAGCAGTAAGGGCGCTGTGGAACGTCGGGCCAAACGCTATCGCACCCCTGAGAGAAGCGTTGCGAGACGATGCCTATCTCGTCAGCGCAGAGGCAAAAGTGGTTCTCGCCAAGGTCGAGCGCCGCTACGCTTAGCGTAAGCGACCTTGAGTGAAAGCACGGGAATAGACGACACTTAAAGAAAGCGAAAATCTTAAACAGCTGGAATACCAATTGATATATCGACTAGACCCCCTCCTTAAGCAGTCGATATGTTGCAACGTCTTCTTTTGGACGAGGTCTAGTCCTCTCTACATATTCAATCAAAACTCTTACAATTACCACTTCTATGGCGTCAGGATCCGATATACCAAACGTCGCACAGATGCGGGAAGAGAAGGACGTTGAGGGGCTTATTGAGGCGTTAAGACATGACAACGGTATCACGATTGACCGTAATATCTCCCTCAGTTCAGATCTTTTCGCTGATGTACATAAACAGGAGTACGGTATGCCACCCGGCTGGGCCTGATCAGTCACCAAACCATTCGATTGTTATTCAGAGGGGGTATGTGCAAGGCACTTTGTGAGCCCGTACTCATGCCTTCTTGTGTCAGGTCGCGAACAGAACCCGCTACATGCTTGAAATCGAAAAAAGAATTAACGAGCTAGGAGATGGCAAGACTTTAAAAGAATCACGCTATGCTCTCTCTCCAT